>DATHNR010000370.1:0-3256 GCA_035485835.1 Puia sp. | reverse complement strand
TGACGGCCGTATACACGAAAGAATACCAGTATTTTCTGGGCCTGCTTATTTGAGAAAAATCCTCTGGTATTTTGTCAACCGTATATACATCATCATTCAGATGTTTAAGGCGTGGGTAATTGATCGTAGTAAACAAAATAGCAAAAAATATAGTCCACAGAAAGACCAGTTCTTTATTATATCCAAAATTCCACCACACTAAGTCTATCCAATAAAACGGGACGGACCACCACTTCTTGTAAAACTTAAAACGACGATACTCGATATCTAACTTTCGGTAACTTTCTTTTTGTCCATGTAAATTGAAGTTGTTTAGCAAACCCTCATACATCGATTCTTTCTCATCAACAGAAAGACGTATGGGAGCCTTGCCTTCAGGAGACCTTATACTATCAGGAACCAATAAACGAAAATGAATATAATCCAGGTGAAACCTGGATATATCTGTTTTATATAAGATAATTAAATGGGGCTTTTCAGGAGTTTGACCACTATCGGCGAATTTGGCGACGGTTAAATCAATTTCATAATTTATTTTTTGTGTATTAAAGGAGAAATCAATGGTATCCGGAAGAAAGGACCCTTCGAATATTAACTGGGTTTCCGGAAAAAACTGGAGATTCGTGAAGGACATTTTCCTGCCAAATTCTACATCAGAAAAATCTATGGTGTTTAGAAAACTACTCCCGGAAAAATCCGTTTGATGTTTGAATTTAGATCCTGTGAAATCGACACCTTTATTAAATGTGGCCGAAGTAAAATCGCTATAGTCGTTAAATATGCTGTTTACAGCTTCAGTCTCTTCGTTGAAAACAGCACTGGAAAAACTGGCCACTTTATCGAATTTGACAGAGTCAAGAAAAACCATCTGCTGAAAGGTGGAAGACTTGAATGATACGGGTTGTTTTACTTCGACTGAAATAAAATATTTCGGCTCAGGTTTCTGATGAACTTTACGCAATACATGATTAATAATTCTTCCATCATAATTCAAAGTATCGGTTACCGTTGAATCCATCTTTATGTTTTCCTGGGCATCCGCATTTAGAACACAGAAGTAAAATAGCGAAGTCAATAGTAGAATCCATTGTTTGATCATTACCGGGTTACATTTTTTTGTTAAACAGGTTGGGCAAACCAATAAAACATCCGTCAATATTTTTCAATTCCTGCTAAATCTACAACCAAATCAGGATTTATCGACTGCAAGGGAGAAACCAATAAAGAACCCCCCGCTATTGAATTAAAAAATTGATAACATGCCGGGAATGCTGTTAATAGCATATGCATTAATATTGTTTACCAAAATAATATTTCAATGCGCACATTTCATATTCTAAAATTCGTATTGATCATAACCGCCGTGCTATTGCTTTCATGGGGCAGGGTTGGCCATGAAGCCATTGGCTATATCGCTGCTGCTCATCTGACACCCAAAACAGCCGCGGCTATAAAAGATCTTCTTGGAAATGAAACCCTGGCTGACGTCAGTAATTATGCCGATGAGATCAGGCCGGATTCCTTTTTTCAGTATACCGCGCCCTGGCACTATATCGATGTGCCTGCGGAGGAAAACTTTGCTCAATTTCAGGCTTCTGTTTACGGACAGACAACCCCCAACCTTTATATTGCTCTTACCCATTGGCAGCGCGTACTTGCCAATCCGAAAACAAACCGCTCCATTAAAATATTCGCCCTGAAAATGGTCGTGCACCTGGTGGGTGATTTGCACCAGCCTCTGCATGTAGCCAGGGAGGAGGACAAAGGAGGAAATCTTATCCATGTTTTGTTTGAAGGAGATTCTACCAATCTTCACGCAGTATGGGATACAAAATTGATTGAACACAAGGGACTACCTGCAGCTGAACTTGCGAAAGAGTGGGATTTCGCAACGCCCGGGGATATTAAAAGCTGGCAGGCTGACCCGCTGATCGGCTGGCTCTATGAATCAAATCATGTTAGCAATCATATATACGATGAAAATCCCGCCGGAAAAAACCTGGGTCAGGCTTACTATGACCAGCATATTGAATATATCCGCCAGCGAATAGATCAGGCGGGCATTCGACTCGCCGGTATCTTAAATCAATGCTTTGATCCGGTGCCAAAAGAAAATCACTGATATGGAAACATCAGTGACTCGTTAATACATTTCCCGTGGAGTCCATTTCGAGGAAAGGATTGTATGCAATCTCCCATAAGTTATCTTCAATATCAGTTATATATCCGCTGTATCCTCCCCAGGAAGTTTTATGTGGTGCTTTGATGATCTTTACTCCCCGCCCTGCTAATAACTTAAATACTTCATCGACATCCTTTTCAGATTTGTAATTGATAGCGAGTGTAAATCTTTTGAATCCTTCGCCGTTGTCTGGAACCTGGGCATCTTTTGCAAGTTCATCTGATGGAAATATTCCTAAAATAAATCCATTCATTTTAAAGAAAACAATTCCCCCTTTATCTGATATGGGAGTCCAGCCAAATTTATCAACATAGAATTGTTTTAGTTTATTCATGTCCTTTGCACCAAGAGTAATAAAGCTCAGTCTTTGATCCATAACGTGATTTATTTTCGTTCCCGGCTGTCCGAAAACCACTGCAATAAAAAATATGTGAATCAGGTATTTTATTGATCAGGATTTTGTCAATAAATCTAAGAAGAAGTAGAGGATTTTATAAAGGAATTTTCGGACAACTCATACCATACCACCCGAAACGGTAACTGACACCGAGCGACAATCCATAATAATGATCATTCTTAGCGGGGTTGGCTGCATAGCTGAACCCGTCAATATAATCGGATGAAAAGATCCGATAAGTGGCTTCAGCATTTATGTAGATATGATTGGAAACCATATATCTCGCACCAATGCCGACAGGAATGATCGGAAGAAAGCCTGGTGTCTTATGAAGCGTGTCTATTCCCAATCCGATGGAGGCAGGTGACTTTGAGTTAAAATGAGTCGTATCAAAACGGCTCCAGTTCCTGTCTATATGTAAGATGGCAAAACCCGCGCCTGCGAAAAAATAAGGGGAAAATCTCCGCATTCCCTCGCGATAGGTTTTCCCATCAAGATCCCAGACCAGTTCCGCTGAAAATTCGCTGACAGAAGAATTGAATGGGAGATTCCTGTGCCTTCTATATTCAGGCGTTGCATAAGTAGATTCATCGGCGCCCAAGGAACCCTGTAGCAGATTAGCCCTGATGGAAAAATAAGGATCCAGCGATTTGCTGACCCATAATTCAACAGCAGGC
>DATHNR010000369.1:0-8343 GCA_035485835.1 Puia sp. | reverse complement strand
ATGTACAAATTTATTTTTGTACTTCCATTCATTATTATAACATTTTTTGCTGTCAATCCTGTTCAAGCCGGGATTACTGGTAAAGAAGTCTTTTCTTCAACCTTGCAATTAGCTGAATTTGAAGGTTATTATCATGCGGACACAGACCCAAACCTTTATCTTCAGATCATGGTAAAAGATAATAAACTGGTTTTGAAACAGCTCTGGGATAACCGCGAAATTACATTTGATCAAAAGTCAGATTTGTATTTTTATAATGACCAGCGATCTTTCCCCCTCAGATTCACTAAAGACACAAAGGGGGAAATTACGCAGGTGCTCGCCTTTGAAAGAGATACCTGGATTAAAGACAAGAACTACAAACCGGTAGTGAAAAAAGAAATCACACTCTCAGCCACCCAGATGCAGTCATTTGCAGGTAAGTACAAATTGGCGAAAGAAGGTGATGATGCATTCCTTCAGTTTACCGTAAAAGGGAATTCAATTGAAGTAAAGGAACTCTGGAGTGAAAAAGTTTATACCATCGTACCCGAATCCGAACTGCTCTTTTTTGCAAAAGATGGATATTTTCCCGTTCAATTCAGCAGGGATAAAGATGGTAATATAAGCCAGGCCCTGATTTTCAACAAGGATACCTGGGTAAAACTGAAGGACTAGGGCACGTATGGCACATTCTTTGGGTGTGCCTCCCTATGGAATTCGGAGCCAGAGACTTTGAGGAAAAACTTTACAACAAACAGGGGACTGCAACCTATTTTTACCGCGTAATACAGGACGTTGTATCGATTAAAGATAAAACAGTCGTAAATAGTTATCATCATTTAGAGGATTTCAAAAATCCGGATTTACGCAAAGCGCGGATCGAGGCTATCGAATTTTTTAAGGATGGATATATGACCTTGCCGGAAGGATTCGTCTTCCCCTTTCTTTCTCCTGAAGAACATAATGCAAATCCGGAAAAAGAATATTCAGCCTATTCCCACAGTGTTCTGTTCATTGAATTTTATAATGACGATGTCTTTGAAATATGGCCAGTCGCAGGGGAAGATGATGAACAGGAAATTCAGGAGGGATTGGACCATGAAACTGAAATCTGGCTGAAGAATGGGTGGGGAGCGCCACCAGCAGTTGATTGCTGAATATAAAATACGGCCATGTGTGAAAATTATCTGAACTTCCGGAAAATAAACCATGACGGAAACTTTTGATAATATCTGGATTTCTTCAGTAGCACACCTGGATGAATTTACCGCAATCACGCAATCAAACGGCTGGTGGAGAACGATACTTGGTAAAAATAAAATACCAACGGATTTTCCACAAGTCAGTACAGGCACAAGATATACTCCCGTCGTGTTTATCGCAAAAGGATCATTACAGCTTTTCGAACGACAGATTGAATTCCATCCAAACCGGTTTGAACCTGCCAACGGTAAGCAATACAGAAACCTTAATATCGATTTCCGTTTCGAACTTCCCTATAATTCGGTTGAGTTAAGTGTATACTCGAATCCAAAACCCTTTATGAGTGCATTTAATATCCAATGGCTGAAACTATCCGTAACAAACGATGAATTTCCGGATATCCTGATTTCTTCAGGCGGCGTGAGGATGAGTCAGATAAAGAAAGAAAACGAAACTTTAACCAGTCTGCTAAAGGATAAGATCGATCAGCAATTTTACCTGCGATAATTCCGATAAATGATTTTCTTAATAATTCCCATAGCAATTGCATTATTATTTGCCCTTCGGGCAATAAGAAGAAATCATAATAAACCTTAGTTCCCGATTTCCTAATCGTGATTACTGGATCTTTTGAATATTTCCCCAGCTCGTATAAAATGAGGGACTCGATGCTGCACTCAGGGAATAGTACATTCGATATTTCCCCACCGGGATAATGGGGTAAAAATGAATGGGACCGCTGCTGGTTGGGCGCAAAGGAAAATTCGGATCGCTCGTCGCCCCGATTCTTATGGTGCCCTTAAATTTTGTATTCATATGGTCATCAACGATAACATATTTGAAAACTGTCTGACCATTAAATCCGCTCGGAAATGTAAATACAAAAATGGCTTCTGTAGTGAAAGGATTGGGAATAATGGTAGAAGATGACAATACAGAATCGGGTGCTGTTGTACCTGATAAACTGGCGGTATCTAAACCGGTGAATAAGTTTTGCTCCTGTGTGGAGAATGTCCTGGGTCCCCACTGCCCGTCATTCAGGCCGTCTCCTGGCGCCTGAACAAGATTGCCGTTATAGTCAATTAGCCATTGCTGGGAAACATCAATACTATTTTGATTTTTATTGCAGGAGAAAAAGAAGATAGAAATAATAAAAAAATTGAGCAGTCGGGATTTGATCATGTCAGGGTTATATCGGTTAAATATAGTAAATGAAATTGCTAAATTCAGGGATTGGAAGTCATCTCCGTATCAGTTTCCTGGATTACATTTAAGTCAGGAGCTACAAAATATCCAATAATAAGACCACTTATCAAGCCACCAATATGGGCGGCATTATCTATTCCGCCGTTTAATCCCATAATTAAATTATAGCCGATGAAAATACCCATGGTGACCAGAAAACTTTTACTAAAAGATTTCGGAAAAACGTTGGAAAGAAGTAATGCAGTGAAAATGCCATACAATCCAAAAATAGCTCCTGATGCGCCAACACTAACTGTTGCTGTATACCACCATATACTGGTGAGACTTGCAAATAAACCAGCAAGTAAATAAAATATTGCGAACCTTTTCGATCCCAGCACAGGTTCCAGTAAAATGCCAACAAAAATAAGGCCGATCATATTTGAAGCCAGGTGAATAATGCCATTGTGAAGAAACATGCTGGTAAACAATCTCCACCATTGTCCTTCAACTACTGAAGGCTTGAAATTGGCGCCCCATTGTAAAAGATCCATACTACTGAATGAAACGAATCCTAGTCCGGCAAAAACCATGACAAGGAACACGAGGATATTGAGATACAGAATTATTGGTGTTGCGAAATATCCGGGTCGTGGTTTAAAAATACCAGCCATTTCTTTGCCATCCTCCGCTTGCAACTCCGGCTTTCCTTCATTGAAATCATTTAATTTCTGATCATCAAACCTGAATCCGAGAAGGAAAGCGAAAAAGATCGCGGAGCCGATTCCCAATGAAGCAAATATCCATGGGAGAGTATGTCCATTGCGATCAGCGTAACTTTTGAATTCGGGCTCCATGATATTAATAATGGATGAATCATCAGCCATATGTGTCTTTTGAATCGCCTTTTTAAATCCGGCCAGATTGTCGTTAAAACCCGTGCGCTGGAGGTATGTGAATGCATTCAGATTTTGGCTGTGGAAAGTATCCATGCTCGCAACATAGAAATCATGAAACTTTTCTTCTTTTTCCTCCCTTGAAAGTCGATTACTGATGGTCTTCGAATATTGAATACAACACCAGGCTTTCGGTGGAGGAATTACGGGAAATGGATGTTTTTTATTGAAATCCCTTTCCGCTTTTTTAGTACGTATAATGACTACACCATTCGATCCTTCGTTCCCGTATGCTGTACGAGCTGCAACACCCTTTAAAACTTGTACAGATGCTACGGAATCCGGCGAGAGTGTATGCAATCTCGAACTGTCAACAATTAAATTGTCCACTATGAAAAGCCGGCCTGATTTTTTTTTAGTTATCCGTGTGCCTTCATTACTTTCTGATGCATTTTCGCTAACTATATCACCAATCTTTGTAGAAGGAATAGCCGAATCATACATGGGACTGCTTAAATAAATATGCAGATTCAGACTCTCATTATATTTGCCACTTAAATCCGATGTATAGGCGATACCCTTCGAAGCGGTATCGACATAATAGTTTCTGATCTCATAGAATTTTGTTGAAGGATTCCTGGTTATTTCTTCAACATGATTAAGCAGCGTCAGTTTACCTGAAGCGGTTTCGAGGTAATTCTGGGCTAAGATAACAGGCGCTGCTATGGCTAAAGATGCCAGCATTTGAAAACCTAAAGTCGAATCACCTTTCTTTCTTTTTAGCTGCAAAAGTTTAATCCTTTTTCCCAGCCAGGTAAGAGCGGCAATCCAGGGTAATATAAGTGGTCCCCAGGTATCCACATACTCTTCCTTTGCATTAAACAATTGCAATTTTATTAATAACAGCCAGTGCAGAAATGTATATAGAATGATATAGCCGAGCGCTGTAAGAAAGAACGGTATAAAAATCAGCTTGAATTTCTGAAGGAGGATGGATTTTGAGTTCAGCATGTCAGGATAATAACGCTAATAGAATCTGTTTATTTTTAATTTTTAGTTTATAGAAACACTTCTTCACTTACGCGATAATAGCTATTATTAGTTTTGGAAGCCCTACCGCTATGGCAATACCATATATGAGATCCAGCCAGATGAAACTTCCGATTGAACCTACATAGATTAATCCGATCAAAGGATAACCCGCGATTTTTGTTAAAAGGGATGTGCCGGGATCTTTAAGAGTTTCTAATATTGCTTTTGCATCGCCTGTACTGGGAAATGCATGCATGGCTATACTCACGCCAAGGTAAATGAGAACATAGTGAAACAGATTTGCATTCTCGAAACTATATACCGGCAGTGCAGCGGGAAGCGCGATCAGAGCGCCAATGATTGTATTTACAAAAAAAGGGCCGATACTGATCATCAGCGACTGCCATTTGTATTGTGGCTTTTCATGCAATACGTATCCTGCCGGATTACCGACCCTGAAATAGACAACTTGAAACACAGGTACCTTGTACAAGCGGCAGAAAAGCTGGTGCGCGAGTTCATGCACGATAACACCTGGAAAAGTGAGAATTGAAATCAGAAAACCGGGAATGAACATATTAAGACGTTTTTCGGTTAGTTGAATTTTTCTTTTCCACTCATGACCTCTTTCACATAATCCATATAATATGACATGGTAGAATCTGACGATTTACTGGCAATGAGACGGTCGCGTTCTTCTGTCTGGTGATTCAGATGGTAGCCCAGGGCTAAACTAGCCTGTGAAAAACCATCAGTTGAATCTATTGCACAGGCTTTCTTCGCCAGTTCAATTCCTTCGGGGAAATCACCTTTGGCCAGGTAAACCCTGGATTGGGCGGCAACTGCAAAAGAGCATTCTGCATTCAATGCTAAAAGATCCCTGCAATAGTTCAGGGCCGAATCATAATGATGTTGCATTCGCGCTATTAATATAGCATCCATGATGCCCTTCATGTATGCAGGATTTTTGTCCAATATTTTGTGAATCATACTGTCGCTCCAGGCCGGGCTTTCCTTCTCAGAAAAAATGTTTACATACATAGTTACGGCGTACGGCTCGTCGGGATGCAGGACAACATAAGATCTGAATTGATCCTGGTAATTTTCCGGATTAGGATACTTCTTCAAAAGCATATAAAGCGAGTCGGATGGGAAAAAATTATCGGCTTCAGCAATTAGGTCCTGAGCCGTATTAAAATTTGAATTCTTTTCAAAGGAAACATCTTTCATGCCTTTAATCGTTGCTGCCAGCGTAGGAATATCCAGATTATAGTAAGCGGCAATGACCATCTCCAGTTTGGCGTTTTTCATTTCAGGAGCATCGACAAGAACTTTTCGAAGTTCCTTTTCAGCTGTCAGGTATTTTTTTTCGGCAATTGCATTATCCGCCCGCCTCATGTGAATACCGGTGGTTATTTGCTTTGGAAAATTAAATAATCCGAGCAGGACGAGGACTGATCCGCCGATACCAAATCCCTTTACCCAGATAGGTATTGGAAATCGGATAAATTGTTGCCTGCATGATTCACATAATGGATTGGGATACCCTTGGGCGATAGGGTTTACGTTGCAATTCTTGCACAAGCCAGTTTCTTCCTGAGGTTGTAGTTCGGGTTGCTCATCCATAAAACAAAATAGTAAATTTTATTAATATTTTTAAGCACTAAGGGTAAACCCTTAGTTTGTCTTCTTCACAATTTGATGCTAATCAATTTATATTTCAAGCATAAATAAAATAGAAGTGGGTACGTTATACGAAGCATAATTTAGATTTCCCTACAACTAACAGAAGGTTTTGAAATATATAAAGATTATTGCATCATTTGCACTTTTGACCAATATTATCTTCGCCGATGCGCAGGACAATCTCCATGAACATATTGAAAATGGAAAATTCTATGGAATCTTTCCTGTAACTGAGAATTTTGTTGGTTATACAGATTCTTTAGCATTGATTGGGTCTTTAAATAAGGATAGTTTGTACGACAAGGCAAAAGTATTTTTTGAGCAAAAAGAAGACGCAAATTATTATTTTGAATCAGAAGACAGGGAAACAGGTGAATTGGTTTATCAGGGTGAATTGAATAAAGGTATATTATCCGACAATCCGGATGTGCATTTTAGTGTGGCTTTGCATTTTTTGGACTCTATTTGCACTATCAGGTTATTTGAAATTGTAATAGTTTCCAAAAAGGAGCAATACAGTTCAACGGTAAATTTTATGAATAGGGGAGTACCAATGAATCCGGGCACTGTTAAAACGGGTGTTCAGGAAACTCCAACACAATTGGAAAATATTACTATCGGTAAAGGTGAATTTTCAAAGCGGTATTGCGAGAAAATAAATAATCGATTTATTTCTATTGTGAATGGACTGAGAACTGCTTTTCTTTAAAATTACCAATCCACGTACCGCACTTTAATCCAGCTGTTACGATTACGTCCTTTATCATCTGAACAGGATATTTTAACGGGGCCTTCTTCGGGAATAAAAAATTGTCTTGTTCTTGCCTGGCAGGATTTATACAACTGATCATTGATATACCAGTATACTTTGTTTACATCGGTACTCGTGTGACAGGTCAGCATCAAAGGTTCCGGATGTTTTTTACTGATCAGGTATTCGTTTCCATTCAACGGTGAAACGATGGAGGGCCCACCTTCACGAAAAACCTTTTCGCATTCGGGGTTGTGTGGCGGGATTTTTTGATAGGCTATCTTGTGTATTTCATAGTAATCCTCCATCTCCGGCGGAATCACTTTATATATTTTTTTCTTATAACCATTGGCAGGCATACAAACCCTGCAATAAGAAATCTTTTCATCCGGCGAAACAATGATCTCCGACCAGTTATTACACATCGTAGATGGAGAAACCAGGGGAATAAAATAATCACTCACCATATTGGTACAATAAGGACCAGGTGGCAATCCGGTCTCTGAACATACAATTCTCGATTCGCAGGTTGCCGGCTGATGAAACCAGTCACCATTATTATCATAATCAATGGT
The DNA here is from genome assembly GCA_035485835.1 of Puia sp. Lineage (GTDB taxonomy): Bacteria > Bacteroidota > Bacteroidia > Chitinophagales > Chitinophagaceae > Puia. Next base: position 1,033 of record DATHNR010000369.1, on the reverse strand, counting down.
ATTAAAAATTTTGAACAGCAAAGGAGTAGCCACATTGGCACCACTTAATTCAGGATTGCCCACACCGGAAAAATTACCTACCCAGATACCAATCGTATACTGCTGGTTATAACCAATACTCCAGGCATCTCTCTTCCCATACGATGTACCTGTTTTCCATGCGATCTTGGGCAGGTGTTCCGTGCTTTCCCATTGCAGGGGAAAATCGGGCCGGTTGATCTGTGACAAAATATCTGTAATAATAAAACTCGAAGCCTCACTCAGTATTCTCGTCTTTTTTTGAATGGTATCCTTACCACCGTACAAAGGCTTCACATATATTCCCTCATTGGCAAAACAACTGAACAGACCCGTCAACTCTTCCAGGGAAGCCCCGCAGCCACCCAGTATCATCGACAAGCCAAGTTTCTGATGATCCTTTCTGATTTGTTTGAAATCACAGGATACCAATGCACGGATCATTTTATCTTCTCCCAACGCATGCAGACTTTTCACGGCAGGTATATTCAGGGAATGTTCCAGCGCGTAAGACATCGTCACGAATCCGTTCCACCGGCGGTCATAATTTTCAGGCGCATAGCCCTGGTAGTTTACCGCCACATCGGTGATCATCATTTTCGGAGTCAATAAACCATTATCCATGCAAAGTCCATACAGCAATGGTTTCAACGTGCTTCCCGGCTCACGAACAGCAGCTGCACCATTCACCTGTCCTCCGTCTGTAGTGTCATGAAAATCTGCCGAGCCAACATAAGAAATCACTTCATGTGTCTTGTTATTAATGACTACTACCGCAGCCTGATGAATGTTTTTTAATTTTAAATCGCGCACATAATCTGTCACCAGTTTTTCGATCTTACTCTGGACATTCAAATCAATGAAGGATCGGATGGTTGTCCCGCCCTGCCGTTTTAATTTGTATGAAAGTTGTGGCAACAAATGCGGAACAGTTCTTCGCTTTGCCGGCAGCGGCTCTTCCAGCGCGTCCTGAATTTCCTTCTGACTGAATACATGATCTGCGGCAAACTTCCGC
>DATHNR010000368.1:0-7085 GCA_035485835.1 Puia sp. | reverse complement strand
CGTCCGCAATGGCATTACCGGCTTCAGTGCCTCCAAACCAGGCGTCAAGAATAGCGCTCAGGTGCTGGCTCTCCCAGTTCAATATCAACGGCCGGCCATTGAAAAGTACGAGCACGATGGGTTTGCCTGTTTGTACAAGTGCCTTCAATAAGTTCTCCTGACTCTCTGGTATGGATATATCACCGCGACTGGATGACTCACCACTCATATCGGCGGCTTCACCTAATACCGCAACAACAACATCTGATTTTGCTGCGGCAGTAACAGCTTCATCCAACATCGCCTGTGCTGTCCTGGATTCAGCTTCTATCTCTGCGCCGAATACATTTGTACGTTTTATCAGGAAACTATCGTCTGAAATATTTGCCCCCTTAGCGTATAAAATATTTACACCTGAGCCTACCACATTTTTTATTCCTTCCAATACCGATACAGATTTAGAAGGATCACCGGATACACTCCAGGTGCCAAGCATATTGCGATGATTATCCGCCAGCGGCCCCACCAGCGCAATGGTTCCCGATTTTTTAAGCGGTAGTACCTGATCATTATTTTTCAATAATACAAAACTATGGGCAGCAATTTCGCGGGCGGACTTGCGGTTATCACCGGATAGCAATTCTTTTATGGCTCTGTCAGCATTCATTCTGTTGTATGGATCCGTAAACAGACCGAGTTTATATTTTGCTTCCAGTATCCGGCGACAGGCCTGATCAATTTCTTTCTGAGTAATTTTTCCTTCCTGCAATGATTTCTTCAGGGTCGCAAGAAACCCTTCACTCACCATATCCATATCGAGACCAGCATGCAAAGCAAGAGCCGAAATAGCAGACAGATCACCCATTCCGTGGGCGTCCATTTCACTGAGAGAAGTATAATCAGAAACAACCATTCCTTTAAATTTCCATTGGTTGCGCAGAAGATCCGTGAGCAGCCAGCGGTTACCCGTGGCCGGTATACCATCAATTTCATTGAATGAGCTCATTACAGATCCTACGCCTGCATCAACTGCTGCCTTATATGGTGGCAGATAATATTGATACATTTTAATGCGGCTCATATCAACCGTATTATATTCACGACCTGCTTCAGCAGCTCCATACAGGGCGAAATGTTTTACACAGGCCATCACGGTTTCATTATTGCGTAAATCGTTTCCCTGGTAACCACGAACAACGGCCGCAGCAATCCTGGAGCCCAGATATGGATCTTCTCCAGATCCTTCTGAAACCCTGCCCCATCGTGGATCGCGGGCAATGTCTACCATCGGTGAGAAGGCCCAGGCCAGTCCATCAGCACTGGCTTCACGTGCCGCAATCTTTGCGCTTCTTTCAATCAAAGCCGTATCCCAGGAACAGGAGAGCCCCAATGGAATTGGAAAAATAGTTCTGTGCCCGTGAATCACATCCAGCCCGAATATTAAAGGAATATGTAATCGCGTATTTTTTACTGCGATATCCTGTGCCTGCCTTACTTTATCAGGTCCTGTAATTCCAAACAATCCTCCCACCATCCCCTTACGGATTTTATCGTCTACGTCTTTGCTGACAACAGAACCGGTAACAGCGCCACCGGGAGTTACCAGGTTGAGCTGACCTATTTTTTCATCGGTAGTCATCTTACTCATCAGGTTGGTGATGAATGCATCCATTTTGGCATCCTGTGCCCGGACGCTAAAAGAAATAATTAGTGCAAAGCAAATCGTTAGAACCTTTTTCATCTTTGATTATTTTGATAAAAGTATAACTATAAAATATTAACGGAGTTCCAAAAAAAAGTTTTAGGCTTTCTTCGACCGCCATAGCTTTAGCGAAGGCGGTAGGCTTATTTCAATAAATACGGATTAATTGCTTTTTGCCAGATAGCATAACCTTTAGCATTCATGTGCAGATCATCTGCCAGAAAAATATCCTTCATCACAGATCCATCGGGGTTGAACATTTTATGGTAGACGTCCACATATCCTGTGTGTTGCTGCAGTGAAAGATAAGTCTGAATGAGCAGGTTTGCCTCTTCCATTTTTTCTTTAAGGCGGATACGGCTTGGACTTGGCTTTATGGAAACAAATAAAATATTTTCTCCGGGAAGGCTTGTTCTTATCAGTTCGAATAATGTCTTAAACCGCTCAAATACGGTATCCGCAGTTACAGCGTCGGAAGAAGCGAGGTCATTGTCACCGCAATAAATCACAACTTGTTTTGGATGATATGGGAAAATGATTTCGGATGCGTAAAATATTACATCCGGAAGTGTTGATCCACCGAAGCCCCGGTTAATAATTGTAAAACCTGGAAAATAATTAGCGACATCTGTCCATTTTGTAAAGGATGAACTTCCGACAAAAAGAATAGCATTGGAAGGTGGGGGGTTTAGCTTGTCCTGCTTTTGAAATCCCTTTATTGCATCTTCGAAGGGCTGGGCTAGACAATGACCCGTAAATAAAATAGCGATTACGGGAAGAAGTAATTTTAAAATTCTCATGTGAATTATTTTATTGTTCGGTTTTATTTTAGGGAACGGTTTGACTCTTAGCAAGGGTCAGAAAACATTTCATGGATGCGAATCAGGCGATAATACTTCAATGGGTTTAGTTTTTTCAGAAATCCCGTTTTCATTAAAGGCTTCAATGGAAAAATAATATGTTCTTCCCTTATCCATCGGTTTAAAATAATATTGGTTATCGTTATATACCATCACATTATTATAAAGTTTATCCGGTGCCACGCCCCAATAAATATTATAACCTGTGGCACTATTTACAGTGATCCATCTGATGAGTGCATTTCTTGAATCATTTTCACTGCGCAATACAATGAACTGCTTCACGGTATCAGGTTTTTCTCCCGATCCTTTACCAAAAACACGCAGGCCGCTTATAGCAAATTTACCGGATGGCACGTGAATGTTTTCTAATTTTAAATATCGGGTATTGACAGGTTTCGATAATTCCAGGTATTCGTGAGGAATGTCGGTATGGTTATGACTTTTATCGGCGAGGATCTTCCAGTTTTTTCCATCTGTTGATTCCCAAAGGATGTACTGATGATAAATGCCCTGGATCTTTCCAAGAAAAGATGAATCCACATCCTGGTCAGCATAGTTTATCTGAATTGCATAAACCGTACTTGAATTTCCAAGGTCAGTTTGAATCCACTCATGTGCATTTCCAGTTGCGGCGCACCAGTAGGTCCTGATATCTTCATCTACGGCGTTGTTGGCTGCAAATCCGCCGAAGGTTGACGAAACCTCGACGGGCTTATTATAATTCAGCAACATCCATCCCGTGAAGTTTCCATTTAGATGATTCTTTTTTTCCGAAGGAAGAAATTGTGGGTAATCGCCAAAAGCTGTATTCGAATACAAAATGTCGTCAGAGTCAAAACCCGCAGGCCATATGCCGATCCTTCTCTCAAAATTATTCTTCATATTCACCACCATCGTAGATATATGCCACCAGTTTTTATATGGATCCTGGTAGGTAGATCCATGACCTGCACCACGTGCAAATCCGCCGGGCTTATATGAAAAGGGATTGCTGGTCTGATAGGTAAATGGACCCATGGGATGTTCGGAAATATATACCCCATCTCCGTATCCCCTGATCTCGGTACCAGGTCCGCCATACTGGAGATAATATTTCCCATTATGTTTATTCATCCAGGCTCCTTCAATAAAAGGATTCAGAAAATTATTATCGTTGTATTCTCCAAATCGTTCCCAGCCGTGAATATCATCGTGCAGTTTGATAAGTTCTTTATGTTCGCCGAAAGGTTGTAAAGTTTTGCGGTCTATTTCCCAACCGTATATCGGATATAAATTACTCGAACCATGATAGAGATAAATTCTGCCATCATCATCGAGAAATAATGCCGGATCCCAGGCACCTGCCTGAAATGAATCCACGGCTTCTTTCCACTGATCCTGTTTTGGATTCGTGCTCATCCAGATGGGAAAATTTTTTGCATAGGTAGAACCGACTACCAGCAGGGTATCACCGAGCACAAGTGTGGCTGGCGCGCAGAGATCATCATAAACATGATGGTAAGGTTTTAAGAAAGAGCGACGGATAAAATGCCAGTTCAGCATATCGCTGCTCCACCAGTAACCCCATTGATTGGTGGAGAACAAATAATAATCACCCTTATACATTGTAATAACCGGGTCAGCTGTGGCGCGGTGCCTGCCAGCTTCAGAGAAATTAGGAATCGGTGTATAACCGTAATCAATATTTAATGGGTTACAAAAAGTTTTTTGCTGGGCCCCTGCTTTTAGGATGAAGATCGCACTGAGTAATAACAGAAGCTTATTTTTCATGAATTATTTACTTCATTATATATGGAGATTCAAATCCCAGTCTTTTTAATCCATTTTGCACATCAGGGATTTTCATAAACAGATTCCATATAAGGCCCGATCTGTAATTCTCTATCATGACAACGATCGGACCCTCATCAATTGCAAGGTGGGTTTTTGCATACCAGTTATGTGATTCACTAAAACCATCAGAAAATCCATAAGGCCCCCAGATTTTATCGCCCAGGTCATAATAGAAATGTTTCAGTGCCTGCATGGAATATTCTGGTGTGTAGGGAAAAGAAGAAAGCGCTGCCGTGGGTTGAATAACACCTAAGTCGACTTCCGGACAATGCGCCACATATCCTTTGTAACTATCTCCGGCAGTGAGTCCCCAGCAATTCTCTCCATATCCTTTATATTTTTTAGGATTCTCAATGCAATAGGCCCGGTTGATCAGCGTATGATTTTTCACCTGCTCCCAATAGTCGATGCCCATACTATCCTTCATTTGGTGAGGATCGATTCCCATATATGTGTACTGTTCAAAAAACAATGGGCCGCCTTTATCATAGTTACCCAAAGGCAGAACATTTCCATAATATGTCTTACCATTTTTCCATCCTCCGTTATTTACCCAGGTGTTTATATATACTTCTTTTGAGATGGGATGCGTATGAGATGCGGCAGCAATAATGTATGTGATCAATGCTTCGTCATAACCAAATACGGGGAAGTTCATATCAAATCCATTGTTGGGGCTCCAATGCCAGTATAATTTATTATCACTCCTGACATGCGCGGTCCAGTTGGCAGCCTGCCACATTTGATTTACTCTTTTTTGAAAATACTTTTCAGGTAATGAATTTCCATTGAAATATTCTTTCGCAACGAGCATGCCCATCATCAGGTAAGATGTTTCTACGATGTCTGCACCATCATCTATTCTGTCGAAAGGAATTGCTTTGCCGGTTGTTCCGTTTATAAAATGCGGATAGATGCCATGATAGCAATTTGCTTTGATTAAAAAATCTGCAATCTTGATCAATCGGTTCAAAGCGGTATCCCTGCCAATCCATCCGCGGTTTACAGCAACAACGGTTGCCATGATGCCGAAGCCTGTTCCACCCGTAGCGCATGCTTCAGGTCCGAATGTTCCTTTACTGAGGTTCGGTTCATCATCGGCTTCATTGATATAATCCCAGTAGTATTCTGCTTTAACTGTATTATCTCTTTCCCTTGCCATACCACTCCCCGGATGTGCATACTGCCAGAAAAAACGGAACGTCTGACGCTGCACAATATCCAGCAATACTGAATCCGGGATATTTTTAATAATACCTACTGGAATGATCGAATCTTTATTTGTGAGTTGCGCCTGCGGATTTTTCTTTTGAGGAAACGCAGTAATGATGAAGAAAAGAAAAAAAGCAGTTACGAATAGTTTTATTTTCACGTCCTTTATTTTTTCAGCCATGGACTTTCATACCCTAATTTAACCAATCCGCTTTGTATTTCGGGTGAACTCATAAAGAGTTTCCACAACAGGCCGGAGCGATAGTTTTCAATCATCACAACGATAGGACCTTCATCAATTGCAAGATAACTTTCTGCATACCAATTTTTACTTTCATTGAATGCATCCACAAAACCATAATCTCCCCAGATCTTATCTCCCAGGTCGTAATAAAAATGTTTCAACGCCTTCATTGAATATTCCGGTGTATAGGGAAAGGAAGAAAGTGCTCCGGAAGGCGTGATCGTACCAAAATCATTGGTGGGTGACTGTGCATTATAGCCATTGTATGTATCGCTGGAAGTAAGACCCCAGCAATCTTCTCCATATCCCTTAAAATGATTAGGATTAATAACACAGTGTTTGTAATTGATCAGGGTATGATTGTAATTCTGCTCCCAGTAATCGGCATATTGGTCTTTCAGTCCGTGCGGATCCAGTCCCATAAAACTGTAGTGGGCAAAGAACAGCGGGCCGCCATAATCAAATCCAAGAGGTAGTTTGATTCCGTAAAAAGTTTTTCCATTGATAAAATGATTACTTACAGCCCAGCATTTATGATATACATTTTCTGTAATCGGATAGGTTGGCGAGGATTCGCCAAGTATATAAGTAATCAGGCACTCATTCCATCCGCGGATTTCTAAATTCATACTCCAGTCGTTATTGGGACTCCAATGCCAGTATAAAGAATTTCCCTGGTCACGCTGGTGCCAGCTCCATTCTGCTCCTCTCCAGAGACTGTTGATTTTATTTCTTAATTGATTTTCGAGCGGGTTCTGCTGGTTGAAATACTGACGTGCGCAGAGCAGTCCTTCAAAAAGATATGACGTCTCGACTACGTCAGCGCCATCATCTTTTCTCGAGAAGGGAATGGTTAAGCCGGTTGCTCCGTTGAGCCAGTGAGGGAAAATGCCGTGATAACTATTTGCCTTCAATAAAAAATTTACTTCTTTCAATAAATGTTTTACAGCAGTATCGCGTGTGATCCAGTGACGGTCGGTTGCAACGATGATTGCCATGATACCGAATCCGCTGCCGCCGGTGGTGACGACTTCATTTCCATAAGCAGGTGTCGTGTTGGATCGTTCACGTGTGAGGCCGCTGACAGGATGGGAGAAGTCCCAGAAATATTTGAATGTCTGTTTTTGAACGAGGTCAAGCAGGGCACTGTCGGAAATCGGCTGACGGTTGACGGCTGCCTGTGGTGTCGCAACCTGCGCAATTGAATATATAGAAAGCGAAAGTAGAAGCCAGCTAAAAATTCCTTTTTTAA
>DATHNR010000367.1:0-16451 GCA_035485835.1 Puia sp. | reverse complement strand
ACAAATATACCAATGCCGATTACTGGGATATACTCGAATATGATTTTACGGAAGGCAAAGCCTTCAGTAAACAGCAGGTAGATAATGCCGAAAGAGTGGCAGTAATCTCAACCGATATTAAGAACGCCTATTTTGGAGATGAATCCTCCGTAGTTGGTAAATATATTGAGGCCGATAACGTGAAATACAGGGTCTGTGGTGTAGTGAAGAACGTGCCGGTGACAAGTTACCTGACTTACAGTGACATTTATCTGCCTTACACCGTATCGAAAACTGATTATAATAATAAGAGATACCGGGGAGAGTACACCGGGATACTCCTGGCAAATTCAAAGTCTGACCTTTCTAAAATGCACGACGAATACGAACAAATGATTCAAAAAGTGCCCATGGAAAGTAAGCAGTTTGATCATATTTACAGTCATGCCGACACATACATCAATGCATATCTTGATACGGGCAGCGAAGCAAAATCAGGTGTCACTTTTGCCCTCACAGCCATCGGCTTGTTTGCCTTGATTTTAATGCTGTTGCCCACTTTAAACCTGGTCAATATAAATATCACACGCATTATGGAGCGCTCATCTGAGATAGGAGTGCGCAAGGCATTTGGTGCATCCTCTAAAACACTGGTTTATCAGTTTATTGTGGAGAATCTCATACTTACTCTTCTGGGAGGTATAATTGGCATCGTACTATCAATCATCATTCTTAAAATAATAAACAGTGAAAACCTGATCGCCAATCTTGAATTGTCATTAAACTTTACTGTGTTATTGATTGGTTTACTGATCTGCCTGGTATTCGGCTTACTGTCGGGCGTATATCCCGCATGGCGCATGTCAAAATTAAATGTGGTGACCGCGCTAAAGGCACAATAAATATTACTAACTAACTAATACATAAATTATGTTTAGGCATTTATTCAAATTGATCTGGAATAAAAAGAAACAAAATCTTTTGTTGATATCAGAAATGCTTGTATCCTTCCTGGTTATATTCGCTGTGTTCACATTGCTGGTATATGATTATGACAATTACAGAAAGCCCATGGGAATTGACTATGATAATGTATGGGTAGTGAACTACAATAACACATTTAAAACAGATAATACGGATTCCCTTGATCAGTTTTACGAAACCCTGGTGCAAACTATAAAGTCGTTACCGCAAATTGATGCAATCAGTTTTTCCAGTGAAAATATTCCCTTTTCACAGACTCAAAATGTAGGTGGAATAACATTAAAAAACAAAAGGGTTGGTAATATCAATTGGTATGTCGTTGATGATAATTATCAGAAAGTATTAAATATGCAGATATTGGATGGAAGATGGTTTAACAAAGGAGATGCTGTTGCAAAGGACGGACCTGTCGTAATCAATGCTGATTTGAAAGAAAAAATATTTGGAAAAGGTAAGGCCGTTGGAGAGTTCATTGAAGATGTAGATAATAAAACTAAGGCGCTGGTGATAGGAGTCGTAAAACCTGTTAAAATGAAAGGTGACTTTTCAAATACCGAACCAGCGATTTATAACAGAACGGACACCGGATCATACCGGTGGCTGAGTGAAATTTTATTAAAAGTTAAGCCTGGTGCAGATGCAACTTTTGAGAGCCAGTTATATAAAATACTTGCCAACTCAATGAAAAACTCCAACGTTGAAATTGAACACCTTGACAATAAACTAAAAACCGCCAATTACTGGTACCTGGTGCCCATGATCGTGCTTTTAATCGTTGCGGGATTTTTGATCGTGAATGTCGCGTTGGGTTTATGCGGTGTGCTTTGGTACAACATCAGCAGACGAAGGGGTGAGATTGGTTTGCGCAGAGCGATTGGTGCTTCAGGAAAATCAGTTTCTGCACAATTGGTCGGTGAGTCGATGATACTCGCTTCATTTTCTCTTATAATCGGGTCCTTTTTTGCAATCCAATTTCCTTTACTCAATGTATTTGATTTGGCTTCCGGTGTTTATTTAACCGCAATGGTTTTATCTGTATTATTCATTTATTTATTAGTACTGATTTGCTCTTTATATCCGGGAAAGCAGGCTGCCTCTATATATCCGGCGGTTGCCTTACACGAAGAATAGGGACTGCAAAATGTATTAAATTGCCTGCTACAATATGATACTGATCATTGATGATGACCATGCCGTAAGAACTTCCCTGCTTTTATTGTTGCAGCAGGAGAGTTATGAAACAAAAGGCGTTTCCTCGCCAAACGAAGCCATGGCATGGCTCAATCATAATTCGCCTTCTCTTATTATTCTGGATCTGAATTTTTCTATTGAAACTTCCGGGGACGAGGGTATTAAATTGCTGAAACAAATCCGGAAAATCCATCCTTTGACACCTGTTATTCTCATCACAGGATGGGCGACTATTGAACTTGCCGTAAAAGGAATGAAAGCAGGCGCCAGTGATTTTATTAATAAACCCTGGAACAATGACTATTTATTACAATCCATAAATACATTATTAAATCTCCAGGAAAAAAAGACAGAAAAGCTGAGCCGGAAAAAGCTGGACGACCGGTATCAGCTGCAACATATTATCGGAGAACATCCGGATATGCTTGAAATTTTAGAAACCATCGGCCGTATTGCGTCAACTGATGCATCCGTCCTCATTATGGGAGAAAGCGGCACTGGTAAAGAATTGGTTGCTGAAGCTATACACCAAAATAGTTTAAGGAATAATAATCCCTTTGTAAAAGTCAACCTGGGTGGTATTTCTACTTCTCTTTTCGAAAGCGAAATGTTTGGTCACGTACGGGGTGCATTTACAGATGCAAAAACAGACCGCATCGGTCGTTTTGAAATGGCTAATAAGGGAAGTATTTTTTTGGACGAAATTGGCGACCTCGATCATAGCAGCCAGGTAAAATTGTTACGGGTACTGCAGGACAGGACCTACGAAGTGCTCGGAAGCAGCAGGGCAAAAATTGTAGACGTAAGAATAATTTGCGCCACCAACAAGAATCTTTCTGAAACAGTTGCTGAAGGCGCTTTTCGTGAAGACCTGCTTTACCGTATAAACCTTATCACCATTAAACTACCCGCTCTGAGAGATCGCGCCAGTGATATTCCCCTCCTTGTAAATTTCTTTGTTGACAACCTGCGTGAAATATACAATCGTCCAAATTTATCTGTCACACGGAGTGCCATGAAATGGTTGCAGCATTTACCATTACCCGGCAATATCCGCCAGCTAAAAAACCTTGTAGAGCGAACCATACTTATTACCAGGAAAGAACTTCTTGACGAAAATGATTTTCAATCACAGTTAGAAACAACGGTTAAGAAGAAAGGGAATTTACAATTGCCTGAAGTGGGTAACCTTACGCTTGAAGAAATGGAGATCCAGATGATTCACAAAGCAATGGGGTTCCATAAAAACCGGATCACCAAAGTAGCCAAATCTTTAGGCATTACGCGCAGCGCATTATACCGGCGCCTGGAGAAATATAATATTCCCTACGATGAAGCTTCGGACTAAATATATTTTGTTTGTTGCCATACTGCACATCGTTGCATTGTTATTATCCTATTTCATTTTTAATGAAAACAAGATCTTCTTCATTATTTCTGAAGTTTTCATTATTATATCAATCATCATATCCTGGCAACTATACAATGAATTGATTCGCCCTATCGATTTACTAATGCAGGGAGCAGATGCCATCAGGGACAGGGATTTTAATGTAAAATTCTTATCGACAGGAAAATATGAAATGGATAAGTTGATAAAAGTCTACAATGAAATGATGGATGAGTTAAGAACGGAACGGACAAAACAGGAGGAGCAGCATCTGTTTCTTGAAAAACTGATATATACATCCCCGACAGGGATTTTAATTTTGGATTTCAATGAAAACATTCACCAGGTAAATCCAAGGGCTTTACAATTACTGGATGTTGAAGAAAAAGATGTGTTGAAAAAATCCGTATATGAATTGTCTCATCCCATTATGCAACAGGTAAAACAATTACAATCCGGCCACTCGAAAATGTTCACGATGAATGGTGCCGTTTCATACAAGTTACAGAAGTCGCATTTTATCGACCGCGGTTTCCCGCGGCATTTTGTAATGATTGAAGAACTGACGGCTGAAATATTGGAAGCAGAAAAGAAATCATATGGGAAAGTGATCCGTATGATGGCACATGAAGTAAATAATACTATCGGTCCTGTAAATTCCATATTACAATTTACTTTACAGGCACAACAACACAGCGATGAACTGACGAACGCTATACAAGTGGCCATAGAGCGCAACAACAACCTGAATTCATTCATGAGAAATTTTGCTGACCTGGTGCGCATACCCGTCCCAGTTAAAAGGCCTGTTCATATCATTCCGTTATTACACAATGTGACCGGCCTGATGCAATTGAGGGCGGGAGAAAAGAAAATAAGTTTTCAATATGAAAAACATAATGAAGCATTTGTTATTGATGCAGACATTCAACAAATGGAGCAGGCATTGATTAATATTGTCAAGAATGCGGTGGAAGCTATTGATGATGAAGGAACGATCACCATCTTCACGCGCGTTAATCCAAATCATTTAATTATCCGCGATAGCGGCATAGGAATTTCACCGGGATTTGAAGACCATCTTTTTTCTCCTTTCTATAGCACCAAAAAAGACGGACAGGGCGTGGGGCTTACCGTAATAAGAGAAATATTATTCAGTCACGGTTTTGATTTTTCTCTTAAGACGATTGCTCCGGGTGTAACTGAATTCAGAATTAATTTTGGTCAGCATGCTATGTGACTACTGCTGAATTTTTAATATCCGGCCCTTACTCGTACAGGCCCATCCGTTGTGAATATCCAGAAAATACATGCCTATAAGATAATCTGCACCCACTATGCAACTTAAACTCCAGGTTTGTCCGCCGTCCGAAGTTTTGTATATAGCCTGGGATCCTTTATAATAACCCGTATTGGCATCAACAAATTTGACCACATTGACTATATCCGAATAGGTTCCGTCTAATAAATCCATTAAAATGTTCTGCCAGGTTTGCCCTCCATCAATCGTTTTCAAAATTCCTGACGGACAGGCATAAAATCCAATGTTCTTATCAAAAAATAACAGTTGATTATAAGTATCAGGATTTTGATTAACGGGAAGATTTACTGATTTGGTTTGCCATGTCAGACCGCCGTTGGATGTGGATGCAAAAGTTCCGGAACTTGTTGCCACAAAACCTGTATCCTTATCTAAGAAAAAGGGATAATAACTCTGTGCTGTGCCAGGATTAATGAAGACTGTCGACCAACTATTACCAGCGTCACTGGTTTTGTTTAATCCACCTCCATTTTCGTCACCATAAAAACCCTCGGAGGAATCCACAAAGAATATCGTAAGTCCATTTGTAGTCGGTAACGCTTTAACTGTCCACGAATTACCTCCATCGACTGTAGTAGCGAGTTGAGATGAGCCTTGTGCAAATCCGTTTTGTGGATTTACAAAAAATAAATTTAGAAAATTTGTGATCTCCGAAGTGTTGGGAATGACTGCCCAGGTTAAGCCCCCATCAGAAGTCTGGTATATTTTATCGCCCAATGTAAAACCCCTGGAAGCACTAGTGAACAGAATATCTGAAAGAAACTGACCGGAAATATTACCTACAACTGTCCAGTCCATTAATGAATCGGGTGGCAGAGGATAAACGGGAGGAACATAATTTGATTTTCTGCAGGAGAAGCCGGCTATGATCAGAATAATAAAAACAAACATTTTTGGTCTCATTTCCCTGAATGTTTTTTCTTAAAATAATATCGTGCCCCTATATTGATGCCCACGATATCAATGAATTTCATTATAGCGACAGAACTGACGGTCATAGACGTAAGCTGGTACCGATAGTATGGCTCTCCAAACAATGAAAATTTTTCACTGATCTTTGTTTCAAAATTCACACCCAGATATAAACTCACACCCGTATTAGTTTTAAAGAAACCATGAGGCCAGGTATATAAATTAAAAACGAAGCCCCCGTTAATAGTAGTTTTGAGATTTCCATTCCCAATTAAGTAACCGGCCAAAACAGGGAGATCTAAACGTTTAAGGTGAAGTGGATTTTCAGGAGAGCCCACTGAATCGCCAATTATAATTACCTGCGAATACTGAATTCCGGTTTTGATAGAAAAATGTTTCCCAAGTGACCTGTTTAATTTTATGCCTATCGCATATGAAAGTTTTGATTGTTCATCTTCAGGGGGAGGAGATACAAAAGGATAGTCTGGAGAAGCATACAGATCCAGAAACCATTTCGGATTGTCCGATTTGTTTTTTGTTTCTGATTTCTTTGAATCCTTATTTTGAGTGGAGTCCGGAGTATTCGCCTTCAAAAAAGGAGCAGCCGCTTTTACAAAAGGCTTTTTGCCCGCACTATCTTTTTTATCTTCTTTGTTATTTTCTTTTACAACATTGGAATCTGTTGGAGTAGCTGGTGTTGTTTGACCTGACTGAATCTTCGGTAAATTATTAAAATTGGACGAAGCCTCATCATGCTGATAATTCATTTTCGCATGGTCAAATTCGTTTACATAAACGATCTGTGCTTTCTTTTTTTGACTTGTTTGTTTATTCTCTTCATTTATTTGCGGAATCTTCACTTGATCCTGACGGGTATGTAAATTTGACTCGCTGGATTTAATGGAATCAATAATAACAGGTGTATGATTAATTTTTGTACTATCCATTCCAATCACAGAAATTGATTTCTTCTGATTGAAAATAAAATATCCTCCCACGAGCGCTAAGGATAAAATAACAACCGTAAAGAGACGGAGAAAAAACAACCGGAACATCCTGTCTCTTTTCTTTTTTTCAATGATCCTGCCCCACATGTCTTCAGGTACCGTTGAGGGATAGTCCCTGAACCGGTCTTTGAAGAATTCATCCATTTGATTATCTGAAATCATTAACCTGGGATTTTTTGTAATAAAATAATCTTGTCTTTTAATATTGCCCTGGCCTTGGATAACTGACTCCGGCTCGTAGCGGTTTTAATTTTCAGCATGGTGGCTATCTCATCATGTGAATAGCCTTCTATAGCATATAAGTTGAAAATCATCCGATAACCATCTGGCAATTGGTTAATAAGTTTTAAGAGGTCCCCGGTGTTTAAATCTGAAAGGATATTAAAATCAGGTGACACCACTTCAACTTGTTCATTGGAAATTCCAATTATTCTGACTTTCCTTTTTTGTAGAATTTTAATGGCAGTATTTACAGTTATACGCTTCAGCCATCCTTCAAATGACCCGGCAAATTTGAACTGGTTTATATGACTGAATATGCTGATAAAAGCTTCCTGCAGCATATCCTCCGCTTCATGCTGATCTCCTGCATATCGACGGCAAATAGTCATCAATATACCTGCATACTTTCCAAACAGTGTATGCTGGGCATTTGTATCTTTTCTTATACAGCCATGAATGAGATCCCTTTCGTTCAACACCCTGATTTTAATAGAACCAACAGTCCTAAGATATGAAAGCTGGTAAAAACGTTGCCCGGAGAAATCATAAATACATGGCTTTAACGTTCTTCTTAAGAGTCATTATTTTTTATCCGGCCCGTCGATAAACCCAAATATCCAATTCTATGGAAGGTTTATTAATTCACTCAGGGAGAGTTCTGTCTCCCCGTTGCTGCTTACTATCGATTTTTCTACTGCTGTTCAGCATCAATTCTATACAGGCAAAAACAGTTGTCATCGGTGGAGGCTCGGAATTCATAACCGTTCCTGATATAACAGCATCTGCTCCATGCCGGCCCCCGCCAAATGTACCGCCCATCGCAAATGCAGGGCCTGATCAAACCATTACGGCGCCTGCCAGTTCAGTCATTTTGAACGGATCGGCATCTTATGACCCTGATGGAACCATTGTTTCATATTCCTGGGTGTTGACTTCCGGACAGGGCTCTGTGATTATTAACAATAGCAATAGTGTAATCGCCTCCGCTACTGGTTTAACACCCGGTACATATACTTTTCAACTCACCGTGACCGATGATAGCGGAGCCATCAGTAACGATCAGGTTGATATAACGGTAAATCCAGCTATAAATAATACTAACCAGTCGCCGGTAGCTATAGCAGGATCAGATACTACGATTTACCTGCCTGCCAGCAGCTTTCAGTTGAACGCTTCGAATTCTTATGATCCGGATGGGAATATCACTTTATATCAATGGCAGGAAATCAGTGGGCCAAACACCGCCACCGCTTCATCAATGAATGGCCCGGAAGTGGATCTCAGCGGTCTGGAGGAAGGAATCTATCAGTTCCAGTTAACGGTTACGGATAACCAGGGAGCGAGTTCGACAGCAATGGTAATTATTTCAGTAGATAAAAATTCCGGGACTCCGGATCAATTCACCGTATTTCCAAATCCCGCACAGGATATTCTCAACGGCCGGATCAACAGTTCGCTGAATGGAACCATACGTATGGTTGTTTATGATATGATTGGCAGGCTGGTAATTGCCGATCAAGCACAAAAGTCGGTGGACCTCTATGAAAAATCGTTGAATGTAAGCGGTCTGGCTTCCGGCATGTATTCGATACAGGTGAATATAGCGAACATGAAATTCATGGTAACCAAATTCTTCAAAAAATAGCCAGACTATTTGTTATGCTGTGGCATTACAGCAAATTTGTAAGTAAGGCAGACAGAAAAAGCGCAGTTCCACAAATTGTAATTGTATCCCGTATATGCTTTGATCAGTCCATTGCTAATGCTGGACGTTAATTGGAATTGTTTCCATTCAACTCCGGCAAGAACAGTATATCCAAAATCGTATGGATTGAAAGTTGGATTAGTCCAGTCTGTGGAGACTCCATTTTGAAATTTGGTATTATTGTTTAGATTCTGGATTGATATTCCTCCACCCTTCGTAATTAATTGCCCATTTTCCTTACCCCATATTCCTCTCGAAAAATACAATCCGGTTCCTCCGAAAACCTGAACCGCTTTGAAAAGATTGGTTTTATATATGAAGTTCACAGGAATATGCAGATAATACAATTGTATGGTAACATCCAAATACCAATTCGGACCGGGATTGTAAGTTTGTCCTGAAATATGACTCCCATTCCCATAGTATAAGGTTGTACTATAGAACCCATCACCAAGAGTTCATATTTTTCCTTATCAGCTGTTAAAGATTTCAAACCAGTGATGGGAAATTTATTTGATCACTTTTTGATAGGTATAGTATCGAACCTCGTTATATGTGAATGATAGTCCTGCTGAAGTATTATGTTCAACTGTCGTGACAGATGATTTTACGAGCAAACCATTCGCATCATAAGTGTTTTGGAAGCTGGCGGTATAATTACCTCCGTATTTGGCTTCGTATGTAGATTTTAAAGGAATCTCCCGGTTTGAATAAGCATATTGGGGTTGTGAGCCGTAAGGAAATATTTCTATGCTTTCGACTGTGATGAGCCAGCTCAGATTTCTGAAAGTAAAGGACGCAAGATCATTCATTGGCGAGGTGGTGGAAACATCACGGACAATTTGAATGGTATCGTCGGCGGTACCATCTGAATTTTCAAGAAGGTTAGTTTTGATCTGAGTAGCGTGGTTGTTTCCATCATATTCAAAACTGGTTTCAAAAGGATAGTAGGGGTATACCCAGCCTGTACTTAGCTCAGTGCTTGCAATAAATAACTGATCAATTAGTTTGCCTGCCGCGTTAAAAGTATAACGGGTGCTGAAGGGGCCATAAGGACTATAATCAATTGTATCATATTGGTTGATGACTTTGTTTCCATTTAAATATGATGTGCTGAAGTCGTTTTCAACCGACTCCCCGTTAAATCCGCTATAGATGGATTTTTCAAGATCTCCGTTGGCATTGTATTGAAAAGCCATTTCCTGATATGGATAACCTGAATTGGAGAAGTATATAGCTTGCAATTGGTTATTTGAGCTGTACTGATAAATAATCTGCCTTGTTTGTACGAATCCCCCGTTTACCGTTGAATCAAGAATAGTCTGCGTTAGTTGATTTTTGATCGAATCAAATGAATAAGTGTTTCGGTTCAGGTTGTGAAACGTTATGCTGTCACCGCTTCCCTGGTAAATGGAAATGCTATTAAGTATGTAAAGTGAATCTACAATCGGTGGCTTAGGCAAATCGGATTTCGCACAGGATGTCAGTATAAAAGGGATAATAAATATTAAAAGAAAAGAACGATTAAAAAAGAATCTGTACGTAATTTTTTTGGAATGCATGTAGGGTTTTATAAGGGTAAAGTCAGAATAGTTAAATAATCTTTCAACCTAGTAAGCTTATTTAATGATTTGTGCAATTGCCTATTTGTTAATTTTTAGGTAAGTGAAATAATGGCTTTCACGTGTGGTATTACCTAAGTTGATATTATTCTTCTCTACTTTAACAGCAGAAGAGTTTTGCAGCAGGCCCAGTGAATCGAATTCGTTTTGATAATTAGTTGAATATGTCAGATCGCCAAAGGAATCGTAAGTAGATATAAGTGGCTCCTCACGGCTTAGATAACCATACTGAATCGAGTATAAGTTTTTAAAGAGACTTACATAATCGCTCGTCACCAGCCATTCCATATTGCGTAGCGTAGCCAAAGCAAAGTCATTGATATGAGAAGTTGCCGTTTCGTCATGATTAAATTGCATTATATCATCTTCCTGAATCAAATGACCCTGATTATCCGTTACGGTGTTATTGGTCGTCGTTTGTGTCAGACGATTATTTGCGTCATATACAAAGCGCGTGTCCAGTGTATCTTCGTATGCCGGCCTCCCGTTATATAGTTCAGAACAAATCGAATACTGCCTGATTATTTTGCCCTTGTCATTAAACGTATAACTGGTTATAGCCGGACGATTGGCGGAATAGTCGCCTTTGCCTAAATTAGAACTGATTGTATCGTATTGCATGATAATGGTATTTCCGTTTTCGGTATTCTGTGTAAAATCATTTTCTATGACTGCATCATTTTGATCTGTAATAAGAACTTTTTGAATTTGATTACCTGAACCATACTCAAAATTCATTGACTTGTATATATATGAGTTTCTGTCAACTATTAAGCTTTGTAATCTCTTAGTCTCGTCATACTGATAAATAATATGGTAAGTATATCCATTCGGATCCCCGAATGTAAACTCTGTAATAGTCTGAGTCAATTGATTCTTAATCGAATCGAAAGTGTACAAATTGCGTGTGCTCTGATTCCAATTCGAGCTATCGCCCCCAATAAATATGGAGAGACCGTTTATTACATAGGAGGAATCTGCTATAGGAGGTTTTTGATCATTCGATTTGGAGCACGATGTAAAAATGATGGATATCATTATTACAAGAATGAATTGGCATTTCTGAATTATTCGCATCGCGGTACCGGGGTTATTTATCATGTAAATGTTTCGGATTTTATGAAATGGACATTTCTTAATATGGATGAGTTTCCAAAACAGTTTCAGCAAACTGTTCAATTAATCCGTCCGAAATCAGCTTGCTTGCAATATATTGATCAGAAAACCACTGAGTATATCTTATAACGTGGCCATTCTCATTTTATTTAAATAGCAAAAAGATATTGATAAAATACATGTTGATCACAATAATCAGCTAAGTGTTAATCCAAATTTTAGGTTTAGAATTGCTTAAGTAAAAACCCTTACGAACCTTGAATTTTGATAGCACTTCTGTAATTTGAAATTTCTGGTTAGCGAATTATAATGCTGGACTTACCCGGTTCTGGATTTACGTACATCTCCTGTAATGAAAACGAACAGTTTCTGCAGTTGCACGAATCAATATTACGATGAATATCAAATATTTGGGAAATTGGAGCTTTTATTGAAACATATTGGCCGACCAGATCGTCTAAGCATTGTTTTCACGTCTAACACCTCTATATGTTTAAAAGTGTATTGCGAATTGCCCTGCGCAATTTTAGAAAAGACAAATGGTTCAGCCTGTTAAATATTTTGGGCCTCACCATCGGAGTCACCTTCAGCCTGTTTTTAATCTTTTATGTAAAAGACGAACTCAGCTACGACCGGTTTAACACCTATGCGGATCGAATTTACCGTATAGTCACTTACGTTACAGAAAAAGACAAGAATACAAATTTCACGATTACTGAAGCTCCTCTGGCTTTTCAAA
This sequence comes from Puia sp., assembly GCA_035485835.1. GTDB lineage: Bacteria > Bacteroidota > Bacteroidia > Chitinophagales > Chitinophagaceae > Puia. The sequence goes on along the minus strand of DATHNR010000367.1, from coordinate 4,263 downwards.
TGAAAAAAGACTACCCTGAAGTGCAGGAAGCTGCCCGTATGGCCGGCAGGGAAAGGACTCTTTTTAAAGTGGATAATAAAAGTTTCTTCGAAACAAAAGCATATTACGCCGACAGCAATATTTTTAGAATTTTTACTGCAAGGTTTCTGGAGGGGAATCCAAATACGGCATTGGTTGAACCGAACAGCATCGTCATAAACAGAACAACTGCCGATAAATATTTCGGCAAAAACGCATCGGCAGTTGGCAAGACGCTGCACACGGTATATGACCTGTATAAAGTAACTGGCGTCTTTGAAGACATTCCTGAAAACACGCATATCCGCTACAATATGCTCATCTCCATGTCTTCGGATTCAAACAACTATAATCAGAACTGGGGTAGTTTTAATTATTTCACGTACGCTTTATTAAAGCCCGGAGCAAGCCAGCAGGCATTTCAGAAAAAAGTTGATCAGACTGTTGCTAAATATGTAAAGCCCGTATTTGATCCATTTGGCGTGAAGATGCGTTTCTATGCTCAGCCTATTGTTGACATTCACCTGCATTCAGATCTGGAAAGAGAACCGGAAGAACTGGGAAGTATGTCGTATATATATACTTTTTCCGCAGTAGCGTTTTTTATGCTGCTCATCGCCTGCATCAACTATATGAATCTCACAACGGCAAGGTCTGCGCGAAGGGCAAAAGAAATTGGCATCAGAAAAGTTACGGGTTCAGGACGGGGACAACTGATACTTCAGTTTTTAGGAGAATCCATACTTACAGCGATGGCAGCTGTGATTCTCAGTTTCATACTGATCGTATTATTATTCCCCGTTTTCAATTCGATCTCCGGGAAATCATTTTCTATTACGACTCTTTTACAGCCTTTCAATATATTTCTAATACTAAGCATTGGTTTATTCACTGGACTTGTTGGTGGAAGTTATCCTGCTTTTTATTTGTCGTCATTTCAGCCGGTGAGCATATTAAAAGGTGCGTTGTCAAAAGCATCCGGGAATATTAATCTTCGCAGAACGCTGGTTGTTTTACAATTTTCCATTGCAATGGTCATGCTGATTTGTACATGGATCGTATACCAGCAGCTAGAATATATGAGAAATAAAGACCTGGGATTTGACAAGAATCAGGTTATCACTGTAGTAGTAAATACGGGTAAATATGAGCCGGAAAAAATCATTGCGATGGGTAATGATTTTCGCAGATTGTCGTCAGTAGCTGATGTGGGCGTCGGAGGTTCTTATCCCGGATCAGGCAATACCAATTTAAATCTTTTCAGGATCCAAACTAAGACCGGGCATGTAGACAAAGCAGTCGAATGTTATGGCGTTGATGCCCGCTTTTTTTCAGCGCTTGGTATCAAGGTGGTTGCTGGACGAAATTTTGAGCCGGCAGATACTTCACACGGTACCATGGTAAACGCAAGTTTTGCAAAACATTTTGGATGGGATCAACCGATTGGTCAGCGCATCACTTTCCCGGGTGATACATCTGCTAAAGATTATCTCGAAGTAGTTGGTGTGGTAAAAGATTTCAATCAAAATGCTCTGTATAATCCGATACAGCCGCTTTTGTTTTTTTATGGCCCGATGAGTAACACATATATCATGAAGTTGAAGCCTGGAAATTCGAGTACTACGCTTGCACAGGTGGAAGGTGTATGGAAAAAATATTTCCCCGCTCTGCCCTTCGAATTTAAATTTTTGGATGAAGGATTGAATTCCCAATATGTGGCTGACCAGAAACGCGGAAAAATATTTGCTTCGCTGGCTGTCCTGACGATCATTATTACCTGTCTGGGTTTGCTTGGCTTAACGGCTTACACTACGCAACAACGACAAAAAGAAATCAGCGTGCGCAGGGTGCTTGGTGCGAGCGTCGGAGAAATCATTACATTAATTACCAGGAATTATTTCTGGCTTGCATTGATTGCCGCAGCAATTGCCTTCCCTGTTGCTTATTATTTTATGAGTAACTGGCTGAAAGTATTTTCATATAATCCGGGCATATCTGCTTTGCCGTTTATTTTATCGGCACTGTTGATCATTATAACAGCCATACTTACGGCAACCTTTCACTCTGCAAAGGCAGCACTTTCAAATCCGTCCAACAACCTTCGCTCAGAGTGAGCTTCGGCTGTCGAAGAGAATTTGAGATCGGAATAAAAGCTGGTGTCAGCATAAGCTCAAAACAATTTGCGTAAGTCAACTATGGCTGCCTGTCCCGTATCTGGTTTAATTAAGCCATTCATTGGCCTCGAAAGATCGATGGTCAAATAAAGAATCAATGTGGCCAGTAAAGCGAAGACGATAATAACTACCCATTCCTTGCGATCAATAGCAGGAGTTGTAAAACCACCAATAAAACATATTGCCAAAGCAAGAGCAATCAGCATATACTTTATAGGACCCGGTATTCCTGCATTTAAAAGTGTTTCTCTTTTGATGCCAATGTCAAATAAATTAGTCAAAGTTAAAACCATATTGTAGGCGGGGTCTTTCATTTCTGGTTTTTTTGATAAAGCGGCTGTTCTGGCCCATAATGATTTTGCAGTGTTTGAAATCTCTTCCCTGTTCCTATTAAACCTGTTTTCATCATTTGCATAATCATAATAAATGATCCTTTCATCAAGATATTTCTGAAGGTCCGCACGGTAAGCATTCCGTAAACTGTCAGGAAAAAGATCCGCTTTAATGATGGCAGTTCTCAATAAATTGGCTTCATCCACAATCACGCCCTTGAGATTTTCAAATCGTGTGCCGGACTGACCAAATGCAAATGCCAACATGAATCCCCACAAGGCGAATAATGCGGCAAGCAGAGAATTCATCCCACCTTTTGTATCACCTGCTTCCAATTCCCAAAATCTCTTCCGCATTTTATTTCCCCAAACTACCGTAACCAACATAAGTCCAAATAGAACGAGGCAGATAACAGAGGCATCGATGTGCTCAAGAATTGAAGCGGACATCAATTTTATTTATCTGTAATTTAATTATTTAACTTAAAACTAAAGGGAGAAGTTAGAATGAAAACAGTTCCGAATTTGATTCGGAGCTGTTCAGTACGGCTCCTCTGAGCGGGGGAATTGTTGCTTGAATGTTCTCAGTAAGGATCGAACCTGGAGTGTTTGGCGGATGTCAATGCCCTGTTAACGACTGAGTGTGACTTTTCTCCAAAACTCGCCACCTGGTGTATCGAAAAAAGGAGACTCAATGACAATGATTTGGACCATTATACCCAAACCATTACTAGCTGTCAGGTTTGTAATGGCGCTGGTATCGGGTACGCCATTAACAATTAAACCAAAGTCGCTGATAATAATACTGGAATCTGAAACCATCCTGTATGTAAGAGTATCTTGTACAGTGCCTTCTTTAGTGTATACGTAACCGTTGGTACTGAAGCTAAAATAATCGCCAGCCTCCGCTGTATAATCTACCGGGTGATTAGATGATCCTGCTCCCACAAAAGTCGAATCGCTTACCAGATTCCACTTTCCGGTTAAGCCGGTCGTTGCATTTGATGGCACAGCTGTTTTTGTGCAAGCCGCCAAATACAAAAGTATGGCTAGAAAAGAAAGCTTTCCTAAGGGGTGTTTCTTACAGTTCATATTTTTATAACAAGAAAACAGGAGGTAACGTTGCATGCGGCTCCGGGACTTAATTGTGATCTGCCATTAATGTTACTATATACTTCTCCCAGGTATTTTGATCTTTCAGGAGCGCGAAGGATTCGGTAAAAGGAAAATCGGGTATTACGCCCCGGTTTGGATCATGATATCCTTTTGTAGCAAAATCGCAATAGTTGATGGAAGTATGCGTGGTTATTCCTGAATTTGTCAGGGTCATATTGATACCAACGCTGCTACCACCGCCAAAGTAAGTGCCACCCGTTTCTTCACCTATAAATATTCCCAAGTGGTTGCTTTGTGCAACCGCTGCCAAGGTTGAAGCTGCGGATGCAGTCCTGCCACTGATGTAAAAATAGAGCCTGCCAGTGAAACGGTCGACTTTGGGTTGACAAATGGGTAGTTCGCCCTGCGTTTCTTCTCTCACATAATATTTGCCATCCCGTTCAGGATAAAGGTATTTATACTTTTGCCCGAGGAAATCGGCGGGAAGATCGGCCTGTTTCAGGTAAACATCATCGTTGGTGATCAGGTATTCATCATTGATGAAGTGCTTAGGTTCGCTGATCAGGTAGCTGAATAATTCCGCTGCGTTGGCTTCATCGCCGCCGGGATTATTTGCCAGGTTA
>DATHNR010000366.1:0-3673 GCA_035485835.1 Puia sp. | reverse complement strand
CAACTTTCTGTACAAAAGTAAATAGTTATTAAACATCCTGCGGAAAAATACGCGCACAAAAAAAGCCATCACGGCGAATGGCTTTAAAGAAAGATAGTGCCAGCGGTTATTCATCCTGTTTATGCTTCAACACTTTGGCTTCAACATAAAAAATGGTTTCTTCTGCGATGTTTTTTGACTGATCACCCACTCTTTCCAACCTTCTTATGATAGATAAATTAATCAGTGACTGATAGCAGTCCTGCGGAAATTTCTCCAGATATTTAACAGTCGTAGTGGTTGATTCGATATTTATCCTGTCCAGAAATTCGTCTTTCTGGAATACACTTCTTGCCAGACTGGTGTCTTCATTTTCAAATGCGGTAAGTGTATCTTCAAGCATATTTATAGCTTCATCATACATCGCTATAGTCTCTGTCATTTTTAAAAGTTCCGGATTGAATGGCTTATCTGCGCTCAGGATATATTTTGCAACACCTTCCGCAATATCCCCGATACGTTCCAGATTGGAATTGATTTTCAGTACTGCAAGTACAAAACGGAGATCCACGGCTACTGGTGTAAGAAGAGCAAATATGTTTTCACAGTCACGGTCTATTTTTAATTCAGAACCGTTCACTCTTTTTTCCCTTGAAACAACTTCACGTGCGAGGTTTTTATCGAAATTTACCATCGCAATATTTGACTTAACCAATTGCGAATGCACCAGGCTCCACATATTGATTATCTCTTTTTTTAGCTCCTTAAGTTCTATTTCTAATTGTGACATATAAATATCTTGATTAAAGGTAGACCTAACTAAATCTTCCGGTTATATAATTCTGAGTTCTTTTATCCTGCGGATTGGTAAACATGAGTTTTGTATCGTCATATTCTACCAATTCTCCCAAATAAAAAAAAGCTGTTTTATCACTCACCCTTGCGGCCTGCTGCATATTATGGGTAACGATAACAAGTGTAAAATTTTTTTTCAATTCGTGAAGTAATTCTTCAATACTGGAAGTTGAAATAGGATCCAATGCTGAGGTAGGTTCATCCAGTAATAACACCTCCGGTTCCATGGCAATTGCACGTGCTATACATAATCTCTGTTGCTGCCCACCGGAAAGAAAAGTTCCTTTTTTATGCAATGAATCCTTTACTTCATTCCAAAGTGCTGCTTTAGAAAGTGATTCCTGCACTTTCTGATCTCTTTCAGCTTTGGGAAGTTTCATGCCATTTAGCTTATAGCCGGCAATTACATTATCATATATACTGAGATTGGGAAAAGGATTTGGTCTTTGAAATACCATTCCGATTTTCAGACGAACGAATATGGGATGCATTTCGTAAACATTCTCATTGTTCAGGATCATTTCTCCATTACTCGTTGCTCCCTGAATCAGTTCATGCATGCGATTGATACAACGCAGGTATGTTGTTTTTCCACAACCAGAGGGGCCCATTACCGCGACGATATTGTTTTTTGGAATATCAATGTTAACATTCTTCACCACATGATTGGTTCCGAAGTAAGCATTGAACTTCCGGCTTTTTATAATTGTACGTTCCATCGTTTTGTTGTCAGCTTTGTAATGATATTTAATAACAATACCGTAAATAATAAAATCAATGCCGCGCCCCAGGCCATATCATGCCAGTCATCATAAGGGCTTGTGGCATAATTGAAAATCATAAGTGGAAGACTCTGCATGGGTTTACCCAGGTTCGTACTAAGAAATGGATTCCCAAATGCTGTAAATAACAGAGGCGCTGTTTCTCCTGCAATACGTGCTATGGATAACATAACGCCGGAAAGTATTCCACTGATACCACAGGGAACAATCACTCGAAGTATTACTTTGTGATAAGGGAGCCCAAGTGCCAGTCCTGCTTCTTTTAAGGAAAACGGAATCAGCTTCAGCGTTTCTTCCGTTGAGCGTATCAGGATGGGTAACATCATAATGGCAAGAGCGATACTTCCTGAAAAAGCTGAGAAAGTGCCTATAGGTTTTACAACCCAGAAGTAAACCACGATCCCAGTGACTATTGAAGGAACACCCTGTAAAACATCAACCGACAAGCGACTCCAGTAAGACAGGCGGCTGGTTTTATTTTCACTCAAATAAATACCGCACATAATACCAAGCGGAATCGCCATCACGGCGGCAGTGACTACAATCAATACGGATCCGATCAGGGCATTGACAATTCCGCCACCCGATTCACCGACGGGTTTAGGAATTTTTGTCAGAAATGTCCAATTAATTTTTGTAATACCCTCCCTGAAAATATAAATGATGATAAATATCAGTGGAACAGTAATCAGGAATGCCAAGAAAACGATCAGCACCTGCATCGCTTTACTTTTTCCCATCCGGAATTTTACGTTTACATCCATACTTTATTCGTTTGTAAACCTTTTAATAATACGTTTCCCAATCATATTGATTACAACGGTGACAAGAAATAAAACAAGACCGAGTTCAATCAGTGCAGATAAATATACCGCATGATCTGCTTCGGTAAATTCGTTTGCAATTACACTGGCCATTGTATTTCCAGGGGCGAAAATACTGGTAGGGATTAAACTGGTATTCCCGATTACCATGGTAACTGCCATAGTTTCTCCCAGTGCTCTGCCTAGTGAAAGTAAAATACCGGCGAATAATCCGGATTTGGTATATGGCAGAATTACATTAGTGAGTACTTCATATCTCGTCGCACCCAGGGAATATGCCGCTTCCTTTAAAGGCGAGGGAACCAACCGAATCATTTCGCGACCAAGAGATGCCGCGTATGGAATGATCATGACGGCGAGAATCAGGGAAGCTGTAAAAATGCCAATCCCATAGGGCAAAATACCCAGTTTCATTTCCAATGAACGCACCAGTGGTACAAGCACCAGCAATCCCCAAAATCCATAAATTACAGAAGGGACTGCTGCAATAAGCTCAACGGTATTTTTTAAAAAATTTGAAAGCCATCCTTTAGGATTGTATTCCCCCAGGTAAACGGCAATAGCAAATGAAAATGGAATTGAAATGATCAAAGCCAGAAAAGAAGTGAGAACGGTCCCCAGCAAAAAAGGTGCAGCACCGTAAATATTATTAACCGGATCCCAGGTTGTTCCCCACAAATATTTTAAACCAAGGGATCTTATAGATGGGACCGATTCTATTATGAGTGTGAGAAGAATGCCAAGGACTAGTATGACCATGGCTGCACCTATAATAACAAGTGATCGTTTAAAAAGGGATTCAGCCCTTATCTGGCCGTTAGAATGCTTCCTTTTGTTGATTCTCTTTGTTTCGTCCATACTCTACTCAATTGTTAATTGCCAATTGTTAATTGTTAATGCTAACTAATATCATTAACAATTAACAATTGACAATTTACAATTTTATAAAATCGGCTTTCCATTGTAAGTGGCAGATTTCAAGATTTTCTCTGCTACTTTCAATGCTTCCTTAGAAAGAGGTGAATAATTCAGAGGTTCAGCAAATTGTTGCCCCTCGTGAATATTCCACCACATTAATTTCATGAGTTTGGTTGCACGGTCCTGGGAACGACCATTATAATTTTGTTCTTTGTAAATCAAAGCCCACGTAAAACCGCTGATCGGATAACCGTCCGGCGCATCCGTATCTGTGATAAAGATTTTTGAATCATCCGGCAGTTTTACATTTCCGGC
>DATHNR010000365.1:0-9215 GCA_035485835.1 Puia sp. | reverse complement strand
ACCTGGGCATCGGGAACTGATATGCCCATCAGCGAAGTGACAGAATTACCAGGCATATTAAAAGTAAACAGGGATGGGACAGGAGTTTCGATCGTATGACCGCTGGGAAGGATCCAGTCAAACATGTTTGATTTCGGATATCCTCCCGACGCGAGACAAATAAAATCGGCCTGCAGTTTTAATTCATTATTAAAATGAATATTGAATGAATGTGGATTGTCTTTGTATTCAATATTTTTAATCTCATGATGGAGCCGGATTTCAACGGAATATTTATTTGCTTCCTGCAGGAGACAGTCTATAATGGATTGTGAAGAATTGCTTACAGGAAAGATTCGTCCGTCTGCTTCTGTTTTCAAAGACACTCCCCTTTCTTCAAACCATTGAATGGTATCGCTTGTAAAAAACTGGTGGAATGTTTTCTTCACGAAATTGGAGCCCCTGGGATATTTTTTAACCATATCCGGAATCGAGAAACAGGCATGGGTAACATTGCATCGGCCGCCTCCGCTTACCTTAACCTTTGATAAAAGTTTACCGGTTTTTTCAACCAGCATCACTTTTAATCCTGCATGTAATCTTGCTGCTGTTATGGCACAGAAAAATCCGGCTGCTCCGCCTCCCGCAACCACCAGTGTTTTTTGCATCAGATCATTTTATCACCGTGAAGATGGCGATTTTTATATAAATGAAGAATCCCTCCGGGAACGGAGGGATTCTGGATCTAAACCAAAAGACTAGTGCTAAAAATTTTTATCAGAGACTGGTCATTTTATTTTTTGGAACTGCATATCTGTGCCAGCCATTTGAACCTTCCGTAGTAAGAACAATGGTTTCATCGGCATTCTTAAGTTGTATATAATAATATACACCATCATCATTGGTTACCTGGAACAATTCGGATACCCAGTAGTTAGCATAGTGTTTCTTAATGTCTTTCTGCAGGTGAACAGGCAGGCTGCTTGTAAGAATATTATGTACAAGGCCGATCATGTTTCCCTGGAAATCGTAGTAAGCATACATAATATCTTTGTCAAGCTGAAATGTTGCCATGATATAGCTGCTGGTTACTTCCCACTTAACTTCTGATGCCTGGTGAAAATCGTTTTTAAATGATGCAAAAACGCGTTCGTTGATTTTGGTTGTGGTTTTTGCAAATGAAGTGCCGGTAAGTGCCAGCAGGATTGCGATGGATAAGATGATCTTTTTCATGATTAATGTTTTATATGTTTTCAATTAGTTTCTGAATATAAGACGCAGGTTTTTCGATCATGTTGCAGCTGCTTCAAAAAAACATAAAGAAAAAATCTGTGTCGCTCATACTTTGTAATGGAATGGCGTGCCAAAACATTAAAACGCTGAAAATCAATCAGGGCAATGGATTGTGGCCAAACAGACTGTCCGTATCCGTACAGTTTTAGTTTGTAAACAAACAGAAGAAAATGTTAATACCAGTATGGTAGTATGGGAGTATGGGAGTATGGGAGTGAAAAAGCAAAAACTATTTTTAAAAACTCTGAATAAAAGCAAGACCTGCGCCGTGATTTTCCATAACGGGGACAACCATCTTTTTACCGCAGGATTTTGGGAAAAAAGTTCTTTTTAGTAACGGGTACAACCAATAAGATAATTCTGTCGATGCAATACCAAAGCCCGCTCCTGCAACTACATCATGCAGCCAGTGTGCATCATTATATATTCGCAAATAACCCACCGTTCCCGCCACCAGGTAACCGCCGATCCCATACCAGGGAGATACATTTTTATATTCTTCATAAAGAAAAGTAGCAGAAAGGAATGCTTCGGCTGTATGACCGGAAGGGTATGACAGATGATCGTTTTCACTGGGCCTCCATTCATGACTGGTATTTTTTATCGTAGTCACAAATCCCTCCATGATGACATTGGACATCAGGTAAATCATGGATCTGTCCACAAAATTATGCTCACCTTTTATTCCTGCAACATTCAGTGCATATACTGCGACAGCTGGTGCAAACTGGAGATAGTTGTCAACGGTTGTTTTGTTGTGTGGATTATCAACCCAAACAAGCTTCTGAACGGATTCACTGAGATCTGTAAACGCATCTACATGCCTGCCCAAAAATCCATAAGCTATTAAAATACCAGGGATAATAAATTTCTTCGCTTCAAATTTCTGATAACATCCGGGAGGATAAACAGCCACTGAATCTCTGTATACTGAAGTTTGAATAATCTGTGCGTGCAGGATTGAACTCGTAAGGAGGTAAAAAACACAAAGAATATATCTGGTGAAGAATAATTTCCCGGATGGTTCTGTAAATGCTTGCACATTATATGAATAAGACCTAAAAATATGTTTAATTTACCTGGTTCCCTTTGAACAGTCTTTGATTAACAAATCAAAAGGTGACATGAGAATTATACCTATCCTTTCTGAGGAATTTTACAGAATCATTTATCTTTACACCAAATAATGTTCTATGTCACTTATCCCAAATAAGAAAAACAAAAAAGATAACCGCCCGGGCGGTGGCGGAATCGGAAACACAAAACCGAATCAGCAAAACCAAAAAGGAAAACTTAATACAAAGGGATTATCACGCAATACCAAGTTGACTGGCGGGTCGCAGAGAGGATCATGACGGATGACGGATGACGGATGAGGGTTGACGGATGGCCGTTTTCAGTTTCACACTCTCACACTCTCACACTCTCACACTTGCTTAAGGCCCTAAGCCTTAAGCATCGGTGCCCATCCCTTCTCATATTCTCTCTGCCAGAGTTTCATGGCGTTTGTATCGTGAAGTATGTGCCCGTTTTTTTCGTCACAATCCAATGAGGTGCCGGTTCTTTGTGAGATGTTGGCGAGGTGACAAAGCAATACACTTTTCTGTGCTTCGTCGATCGGAGAATTCAACTTTGCTTCTCCGCGAATGCTGTTGACGAAATTTTCGAAGTGATAAAAATCGAGATTGCCAGTTGCACTCACAGGATTGGTTGGATCGGCGGCCATTTCTCCTTTGACTTCTTTTACCAGTTTATTGGCCGTGTCATAAATCTTATAATCTCCCGCTCCCAGATTTACCAGGGTTCCTTTTTCACCATATATAGTAAATCCCCTTCCGGCTCCTTCAACAGGAAATTTATTACAACTCCTGCCTTCCCAGGTGATGACTTTTTTTGTACCAAATTCAAATGAAGCGATTTGCGTGTCCGGTGTCTGCCAGTCATCAGTATATGCATATCGTCCGCCTGACGAAGTAACTTTCGTTGGATAATCCACCCCGAGAAACCAGCGGCAGCAATCAATTTCATGGGTTCCGTTGTTACATGCTTCCCCTGTTCCCCAATGCCAGAACCAATGCCAGTTATAATGTATGAGATTATCCTTGTATTCTCTCCGCGGTGCCGGGCCCTGCCAGAGTTCATAGTTAAGTGTTGCAGGAACAGGAACAAGTTTTCCGATACCTATGGATTTTCGGTCGTTGACATACCATGCCTTGGCCATATAAGGATCACCGATGATCCCTTCACGCACCTGCTTCACGGCTTCAATCAATGTGGGGAATGACCTGCGCTGATTTCCCATCTGGATCAGTTTTCCGTAACGGTTCATTGCCAGAACGAGCATCTCACCTTCTGCAGGATTTTGTCCGCATGGTTTTTCAACATACACATTTTTACCATGAGAGACACCCAGGATGGCTGCCGGAGTATGCCAGTGATCCGGCGCTGCTATTACCAATCCGTCAAAATCATTTTTCTGAACGAGTTCGCGGATATCCTTTACAAGAATGGGTTTACGCGGGGCATCTTTCAATGCATCATATCCATGCTGAATAGCGCCATCTTCGACATCGCAGATATAGGCGATTTCAACATTGGGTAGCTGGGCATAGGATTTTGCCAGGTAAGAACCCCGGCTATTGAGTCCCATCACAGCCAGGATAACTTTATTGGAAGGAGCATTCTTACCGTACACAGGAAAATTTAAAATCTGAATACCTGCTGCGGCAATAGAACCTGTTTTTATAAAATCTCTCCTTTTCATACATTATAATTATTCAAGTACGCGAATTTTGATACTTCGGAAGCTGACCTCGTTTCCATGATCCTGAAGCAGGATATGTCCTTCCGGCGCTTCTCCGAAATTCGGCCAGATCTTATACTTACTAACGGCAACGAGTGATCGAAAAGCGGGCGATCCTCTTTCATATTCCAGAACTTTGATTCCGTTCAGGTAATGTTCCACATGGTTATTCGGATAAACAATAATTCTTCCTGTATTCCATTTCCCGACGGGATGAATAAAGCGCGCCTGTTTATCTGCAGGAATGAGATCATATAAAGAAGCGAGTGTCCGGTCACCGTCCCTTCCGAGTTTGGCATCCGGATGGAGGCTGTCGTCCAGTATCTGGTACTCCAGACCAATGGCAGATCCTTCATTTTTTTCTTTCAGGGTTACGAAATATTTTACACCACTGTTTGCTCCTGCCGTGATTCTAAAATCAAAAGACAAATCAAATGCTTTATACTGATCGAGGGTTACAATATCGCCCCCGTTGGCAGCCTCATGACCTTCTGAAGAAAGCACTGTAATATTTCCGTCATTTACTTGCCATCCTTTATTTGGAAAACTGTCTTTGTATGCACCCCGCCAGCCTTTAGTAGTTTCCCCGTCAAATAAAAGTTTCCATCCGCTGTTCGTTTCAAAATCGGTGAGCATATTCGGAATTTCATTCTTAACATAAAATCCCTTTGGTAAATCATCAAACTTTGAGAGGGACTTGATTCTGATATTCCTGAAAAAAACTCTGTATGGTTCCAGCGATGGTTTTGAAACAGCGTGCACCTGAAGTGCAATAAATCCCTGGTAGTCGATCATATCCACCAGGCAGGCAGCCGGAACGCCGTTGATCCATGTCCTGCTTTCATTACCGATGCATTCTATTCGTACCTTGTTGAATTCTTTTAATCTATAAAGGCTTTGTGCCTTTGGGTTCTGGGAAAGCGGATACAACCAGTCACGTCTTCCTTCATCGTAAATGCCGCCGGACCAGCGGCGTGAAGAGGGATCAATTTCATACTGGTAGCCGTATACTTTTCCTTTACCTCCGTTTCCCGTGGGATCAAAATGACTCCTGAATTGTATGCCGGAATTGAAAGCGGTATCAGAACAATAGACTTCCATTTCCAAAACAAAATCTCCATATTCGGTTTCTGTTGCCAGGAAACTATTGGGAGAATTCGGAACGGCCGTGCCCATGATTGCGCCGCGGAAAACTTCAAAGGTAGCTTTCCCGGTCAGCTGTTTCCAACCGGTTAAAGTGGTTCCGTCGAAGAGGTTGGTCCATACCTTCTGTCCAAAAACTGTTGTGATTGAAATAAAAACGATGAAGAATACTGAGAGCAGGGATTTTTTCATATTTCAGCGAATTGATTGAATCAAAAACAGGACTAAGTTAAACATTGAAGACGATTTTCATATGAGTATTTGCAATTTCCCCGGAACAGGTTTTGATAATTTTCCATAATATTGAAACATGGTTGAAGAATCACTGCTTTATGTGATAGCGCTTTTATTCGCAGTCATGCTCCTCGTGATCCTGGGACAAAAATTACGTATTGCTTACCCGGTATTCCTGGTAATCGGAGGATTACTGATCAGCCTGATACCCGGCGCTCCCCGTACCGGCATCAGCCCTGACCTTGTTTTTCTTATCTTCCTTCCACCCCTGTTATATGAAGCTGCATGGTTTACTTCCTGGCCAAATTTCTGGAAATTGCGCTGGCCGATCATGTTACATGGATTTGGACTTGTTATCGTCACTTCTGTAATTGTGGCCTATGTTTCTGAAAAACTTGTCCCCAGATTTACTTTATCTATCGGACTGCTACTGGGAGGAATTATATCACCGCCTGATGCCGTATCGGCGAGTTCGGTTTTGAAATTCTTCAAGATTCCTAAAAAAGTAAAGACGGTTCTGGAAGGTGAAAGTCTTGTGAATGATGCTGCGAGTTTAACTGTATTCCGCTTTGCACTGGCTGCAGTCATTTCCGGAACCTTCGTGTTTCATAAATTTGCAGATTCATTTTTTGTAGTTACCCTGCTGGGAATTATAATCGGCCTTTTCATAGCACAAATTATTTATTTTGTACATAAATTATTTGTCACCACATCCAGTATTGCAACAGCCCTTACACTGATCACACCCTATGTGATGTATCTCACGGCGGAACACTTTCATGCATCCGGCGTTCTTGCTGTTGTGAGTGGTGGTTTATTCCTGTCCTACAGGTCGAAAGACATTCTGAATTATAAAGCCAGGGTGCAGGCAATTGGTGTATGGACCACGCTGACTTTTATTTTAAACGGATTGATATTTATCCTGATCGGACTTCAATTACCATTGATTGTAGACAGCCTGAAATATTATTCAATTGAAGAAGCCATCCGTTACAGTTTATTTATTACGGGTCTGATTATCGTGATCCGCATGGTGTGGATGTATGCAGCCACGTACCTGCCCTATATCGTAAATAAAAATCTTAGTAAAACAATTGTGAAACCCAATCCGCGGGAAATCTTCCTGGTTGGATGGGCAGGAATGCGGGGCGTTGTTTCACTGGCATCAGCGCTTGCTATTCCTGTGACACTGGCTGATGGTAAGGAATTTCCGGAGAGGGATCTCGTTTTATTTATAAGTTTTATGGTAATACTGGTGACACTGGTGTTGCAGGGATTAACCATGCCCTGGGTAATCAAGAAATTGAATCTGAAAGAGGACAAGCGTGAAATTCCTGCGGACATTCAGACGCAGCAAATTCATCTGATGCTGATTAAACTTTCTCTTGCGCGTCTCCAGGAAAAATATCAGGGCCTGCTCAATTCGAACACACTGGTAAAAAATTATAAACAGAGACTTGAAGAGGATCTGGATTTTACCCGGGAAAATATAGAATGTTTAAAAGATGATGTGAATGAAATACGTCAGGTAGATGAATTTAACCGTGTTCTGATCGATTTAGGTGAATTACTTTCCAGGCAGCTTACCGTGCTGCGGTTACAGAAAGTTTTTGATGAGGATATCATACGAAGGGAAGAAGACAGAATTGACCTGGAACAGAACAAAATAGGCTGAAAAGGAGCAATTCTCCACTTATCAACATTCTCTTACAAATAATTTGTACGAAGGCTATTTTCCACTATTTTTGCACGCTCAAAACAAGGGGGTAGCTCTTTGTTTTGCACCAGGCAGGTTTATTGAAAAATAACCGGCAAGATTCCGTAGCTCAGTTGGTAGAGCATTACACTTTTAATGTAGGGGTCCTGGGTTCGAGTCCCAGCGGGATCACAGAATTTACTTTAAAAAGTCATCCAGAAAACCTGATATTGTTTTCGTCTGCATCATCAGGCTGACATGCCCCTGCGAAGGAACAACGGCCAGATGCGATTTTGGCATAGGTCCCAAATCGGCAGATACACCACCTCCCAATAGTTGATAGGTTTTTATCAGCTCAATTTTATTCAGTCCATCATTGTCGCCCGCGATCAGTAATACCGGTGAAGTAATTTTGGCAATATTGGAGTCACCCATGTTGAATGGCGTCCCGGCAAAAGCAATCATCTGTTCCAAGAACTTTGTCCATTTTGTTTTGTCAGGTGCTACTGCATCGTATCCCGTCTTCAAAGGAGTATTCGTTAAAAATTCAGGCTTCAAAGTTTTTAATGAATTGGTTACTTCGGGCAGCCAACCACCAGTTTTATAAGTAGAAGAAATGATGACTAATTTTCTTACCCGTTTAGGGCTTTGAATTATCAACTGGTAAGCCACGGAGCCACCCATGCTATATCCTGCAACATCTGCACTGTCAACTTTTAAATAATTCATCACCCCTTCCACATCACTTGCCAGGGTAGGAAAATCCAATTTTCTGTCTGAATAGGGTGTGTGCCCATGACCCTGCAATTCAATAGCAATTACTTTTCTAGTTTTTGATAATTCGGGTATTAATTGTCCCCAGTTCATCTCAATGGTCATAAAAGCACCATGCAGTAAAATGATGGGCCTGCCCTCCCCATAAACTTCGTAATAAACTTTAATGCCATTAACAGGTGCGTAGCCACTGTCGGCAGGTTTGCTCTGTTGCCCGTTGGATTTAAATACCATAAAAAAAAGTATAGCAATTATTAATATTGGTTTGGAACCGTTAGATCCTTTGAATATTCTTTTCATAAAACTTTACTTAAACTATTTCGAATTTTATTGACAACTTCGAATTTCATATTCAAAGGTTTAGCTTTTAAGAAACAAAAATCTTCTTGGCAGCTTCTGCGCTCAGGTAAACTTCTTTCCTGCCTTTTAATTCTACCAAAACTGATTTGTCAAAATTCTGTATTTCTTTTACGGTGATTGTCTGATGAAGGCCGATACCCTGTTTCTCCAGGTAGCGTAAAAAATCGGCGGAGCTGTCAGAAACACTTGTAACCAGAATTTTACGATTCACTTCTGCTTCGGACAAAGGTTTTGATGCTTTGGCGGGCAGATGTCCGTTCGATTGCGGAATAGGATCTCCGTGAGGATCGTATTTTGGAAACCCGAGAAATTTTTCAAGTCTGTCGGGTAAATCATAATCCCTGATATGTTCCAGCTGCTCGGCAATATCATGCACTTCGTCCCAATTATATCCAAGCTTTTCATGCAGAAAAACTTCCCAAAGCCTGTGCTTGCGAACTATTAAGACAGCTATTTTGAGTCCGCTTGCTGTCAGCACAGCTCCCTTACTCTTATCATAGTGAATAAGTTTTTTGTCTGACAGCCTTTTAAGCATGTCCACAACAGAAGCGGGGTTGTTATCCAGTTCTTCGGCGATCGCCGTAGCACTCACTTTGCCATTTCCCTGTTTATCAAGATGATAGATGGCTTTCAGGTAGTTCTCTTCCGATAAAGTCTGTGTAAGCGGCTTACCCATGAAATAAAGATAGTAAAGATTGGCTCATTAATAAAATTAGGTAAGACTAATTTTTAATGTTGTATTTACCTAAATTATTTTATATATTTGGGCTAAAGGTTTTGAATGGTATGAAGGATGAATTGATGACAGAGAATAAAACAGGATGGCGCAAGGCAAAAATCAGCAACTCCCTGCCCGAGGTCTTCGCTTCTATCCATGTACCCAAGGGCGGAAGTTTCTGGAGGAAATTACTGGCATTCTCCGGGCCGGGTTTA
>DATHNR010000364.1:0-7395 GCA_035485835.1 Puia sp. | reverse complement strand
ATGCATAAGTTTTTAAAACCATTGCTATCCCTGCTCAATGTGACTTACGGCAATCTGGCATTTCAGATGACGGGTTTTAATAAGGCCTTTTCCTATAATGTGAAAAACGCAATCATGGGTGACTATCCTGATCTGAAAATTGATTATTCGATGGTGATGATCGGCCGGGGTGACCTGCCCAATGTGACGATGCCAGTTTCAGTTTTTTCAAAAGAGGGGAAACTGGTCTTTAACTGGACTGACAATAGCAGAAAAGGGAAAGCAAGTGCTTTTGACAAGGCCTTCGTTGCGATTTATTGTGAAGAATCCGGTGAATGGGAATATGGTTTGAATCTGGCTCAAAGAAGTACAGGCACATGTTCAATTGATATAAAAGAATTCGCAGATAAAGAAGTTCATACTTATATCGGATTTATAACCGAAAAAAGAAAAGATGTAACAGATAGTTTATACACAGGTTTGATAAAATTATAAATCATATCTAAATTATTAACAGGCATCCGCATTCTGGTGGATCCTGTTTTTTTATTGTCAGGAAATTTTCTCCACATTTATTTAAAATTTTTTACCTGTTTAAACTCCATGTTATCGGCCGGTAAATTTTGCATTAATAAATTATGAAATGAGAATGCAAATTTTTTTCTCATACTAATTAATGAGCATATATACTTCTGTTTATTTCTTCCATATATCTCCTTTTTTCTTTAACGAAGCGTTGACAAATCTTAACAATTCCTTTTTTTTCGCTTAATCCTGCCGACATACCACCCTTCTACTTTCGCCTGCGAAGTTAAATTCAAATTAAAAACTAATCTATTATGAGCAAAAGAATTACTCTGCCCATTTATTTAAGAGCATTCTTGGTCTTTTTGCTTTTGCCGGTATTTGCTCTGGCGGAAAAGCCAATTACAGGACAGGTGCTCTCATCATCTGACCAAACTCCGGTCGCTGGTGCTACGGTAATTATCAAAGGATCTAAAGTTGGTACTTCAACAGGACTGGATGGAAAATTTACGATCCGTGCAAACCAGGGAGATGTACTGGTAATAACCGGAGTGGGAATTACGAGGCAGGAAATAGTTGTGGGTTCAGACGATGACCTCACAATCAAAGTGACGACTAATAGTAAGAATCTGAATGAGGTGGTAGTTACTGCCACGGGTATCAAAAAAGATTCCAAACGGGTTGGATATTCGCTACAAACAATTGATGCTTCAAAACTGACACAGGCCAGGGAGGCTGATCCGATTAATTCGTTAAAGGGAAATGCGGCAGGACTGGAAATTAATATTAATCAGGAAATCGGTCATCCTGCTGATGTAATCATTCGAGGAGAGAATGAGCCAACAGACAGACCGATGTTCGTTGTGGATGGTGTTCCCATTACTTCCGACACATACAATATAAATTCGGATGACATAGAAACCTACACCGTTTTAAAAGGGCCCAACGCAGCGGCGTTGTATGGTTTTCAGGGAAAGAACGGAGCTATTATTATAACCACTAAAAAAGGGAAAAAAGGACCGAAGGGTTTGGTAGTCTCTTTTAATAATACAACACAATTCAACAATGGTTTTATTGCGCTGCCTAAATACCAGGACAGCTATGGTCCCGGTGATAATGGCAAATACGCTTATGGCGGCGGTGGATCCAGTCCCGCATCATACTTCGGTAACGGGGCAGTTGGTGTAGGGGTCAACGATTATGATTATGATGTGTGGGGACCGCAATTCAACGGCCAGTTGTTACCTCAGTATGATGGTGCGTATGATCCTACACAAACTTATGTTACAAAATTTGGTGACGGGACATCCTATTCAGGGCATGTTGCACCGACACCCTGGGTTGCAAGAGGCAAGGATAATCTGAAAAAATTTATACAAACAGGATTGCTGCAATCCAACAGTATCTCTGTCAGTTCATCAACAGAAAAAACGGATGTCCGTTTCTCAATTGGGAATACATACCAACAGGGAATTGTTCCCAATACAGAATTGAACAATGCGAATTTTACAGCAAGCATTGTCCAAAGATTCAATCCCAATTTTACTGCGACTGCTTATATGAATTATAGCAGACAGTCATCGCCCAATGTTCCTGATGTAACCTATGGTCCGAACAGCATTATTTATAATATCATTATATGGGGCGGAGCAGACTGGGCCATGAGTGATATGAAGAATTACTGGCAGACGGGTCATACGGGTGTTCAGCAGAAATATGAAGAATACTACAGGTATAACAACCCTTACTTCATGTCTTACGAATGGTTGAGAGCTCATGATCAGAATAATGTATACGGATATGTGTCACTGAACTATAAAGTAAATGAGAATTTTGATTTGCAATTCAGGCCCAGTTTGAATACTTACGATATGTTTAATTCGGAAAAACTTCCTTATTCTGCAGATGTATACGGTAGAGAGTTAAGGCAGGGAGATTACAGAACTGATAATAGAAATTTATTTGAGTCCAACACGGATTTCCAGGCCAGGTATCATAAAAATGAAATAGCCGGATTTCTGGATTTATCCGTACTTGGTGGTGCAAGCGTCAGAAGTTTAAATTTCACTTCCGCCTTTGAATCTACGAACTACCTGAATACTCCAGGTACTTATTCTTTCGCGAATTCACAGGGCCCTCTTTCAGGAAGCAGTTTTAATTCGAGCATGCTGGTATTGAGTGCTTATTATTCAGTTGATCTGGGATATAAATCATTTATTACTGCAAATGTTACGGGTCGCTGGGATAAATCATCCTCACTGCCTACAAATGCCGGATCTTATTTTTATCCTTCTTATAATCTGGCTACAGTTGTATCGGATTATACGAACCTGCCCAAAGTGATTTCATATTTTAAACTGCGTGCGTCTTATGCAGAAAGCAAAGCTGGTGGAACAAGCCCAACATTTTCTCCCAATGTGAGCTCTACACCGGCAGCAGGTTATGGGTACTATTGGGCTTCTCCTTATGGAGGTCCTTCCTACCAGTTTTCACAACCTTATACATTAGCACCAACTTATTCCAGTCAGAGCAGTGCGCAATTTACAGATCAGACAGTAAACCCAAATATCCAAACAGAAGACAGACAGGCAACTGAATTTGGAGCAGATATCAGGTTTTTCAATAACAGACTGGGGATTGATGCAACCCGTTTTCATTACAAAAACACATTGATTGTGGGCTTAGGTACTTCTTCATCTTCCGGATATTCTACTTACTTAACTAACGGTAATGTATATACGAATGATGGATGGGAATTTGTGGTAACAGGACGTCCTTTTGTAAACCCGAATGGATTCAGCTGGACTGTCGCCGTCAATATCGGGAGTTATGTAAAAAAATGGATTAACAATTCGAACCCTGATAATTATGAAACAAAAAGTGGTCAGCGTACGGATTTAGTTTATGGAGACGCTTTTGTAAGAACTGCGGATGGTAAAATTGTAATTGATCCGGCTTCGGGTGATTATTTGAGAATTTCTGATCTTGGATATTCAGCACAAAAAATATATGGTCATTCAGATCCAAACTGGCAATGGGGTGTTGTAAACACAGTAAGTTATAAAAGCTGGTCCATGCGGTTCCAGTTCGATGGTATGGTTGGAGGTGTGATTGAGGATTATGTAAGAAAGAAAACATTGCAGGGAGGTCGCCATATAGAAAGTGCTACAGGTGCATTGGGTGTAGCGAGACCCATGGATGCTGATAATATCGCGGCTTATACTGCACAGGGTGTAGTGTTAACAGGGCCCAATGGGATCAAGCTGGATCCTATTACCGGAGTCATAATAAACAGCAAAGAATTGACGGAAAGCCCGAATACTACCAAGAGCCAGGTTCAGGCTTTCGTCACACGCGAAGCATCCATTCCGGACCTCGATGTAATTTCTAAGACCTATGCCAAACTGAGAGAAGTAACCATTACATATAATCTGCCGGCAAATATAGTTGGTAAACAAAGCTTCTTTACTGCGGCAAGTTTTTCTCTTGTGGGAAGGAATCTGTTATATTTTTTCCCGGAAAAGTATAAGGACATCGATATTGATCAATATTCTCAGGGCATATATACACCGAATAGCATGGGTCAATATCCTACAAGTTCCAGTTATACTTCGGGTTTGCAAACACCCACCACACGCAGTTATGGTTTTAATTTTAATCTAACTTTTTAAAACCCATTAAAAAAGTATATGAAACAATTAAAGAGTATGATTTTAGTAATTGTGGGTGGCTTGTTGATGGCCTCCTGCAATAAGCAAATTCAGGAAAAACAAGCAGATCCAAACAATCCCACCACAGTACCACCGAGTTTGATTTTGGGGACTTTATTGACAGATATATCAGGCACGGGAGCTGCGGGTGCACTGAGTGCGACCGGATCATCGGAAGGAATAAATTCCTGGGATGGTGCTCATCGCTGGAACCAGTATCATTGCAGTAATTATGATTATTACGATAATAATATTTATGCCTGGACCAATGGATCATTTGATCCTTACCTGGTCATAAAGAATGCAGTTCAAATGGAAAAAGAAAATGCTTCAAGGGGTGCGGCTCCGGTTAATCCTTATGAAGCTGTTGGAAGATTTGTGCGTGCTTATTACTACTATAATATAACTTCCATGTTTGGTGATGTTCCTCAGGTCGAAGCCCTGGGTGCTCCAGAAAATCAAAGCCCTGCTTATACTCCGCAGGAACAGGTTTTTCAATATGTTCTTGCCGAGCTGGATACAGCAAATACAGATTTTGCATCATTAATAGCAAGTAATGATAATTCATTATCTCCATCGCAGGATATCATGTATGGTGGCAACCTGGTGAAATGGCAAAAAATGGTGAATACATTTCAGCTGAGGGTGCTGATTGCTTTAAGTAACAAAGCCTCGGATCCTTTGTTAAATGTGCCCGCGCGATTTGCGGCCATTCTTGGCAGTCCTTCAACTTATCCGGTTTTTTCCAGTCAGGCAGAGGATTTCGAATTTGTTTACAATCCGAACGGTACGAATACCTATAGTACCTATCCTTTCAATCCAAGTAATTTCGGATCCATCGCACAACGTTTTAATATGGCGGATACATATGTGAAAGCACTGACCACATTAAATGACGCACGCGTTTTTGTAACCTGTGAACCCGCATGGGCCTATGTGGCAGCTGATCCGAATCCCTGTAAATATAATTATTTTGTAGGGGCAAGCACGGGCCTTCCCCTTGCGCTCATGTATTCAGCTGCGGGTGTCGATTCATTTTCCTTTATCAACAGGGCAAGATACTATTCCAATTTTACGGGTGAACCGGATGTGTTGGTTGGTTTCAAAGAAATGTGTTTCAATATTGCCGAAGGAATTAC
Organism: Puia sp.; assembly: GCA_035485835.1. Taxonomy (GTDB): domain Bacteria; phylum Bacteroidota; class Bacteroidia; order Chitinophagales; family Chitinophagaceae; genus Puia. The sequence goes on along the minus strand of DATHNR010000364.1, from coordinate 2,042 downwards.
GCGTGGATGGGCTACGGGGAATGCTGAAACCTGGTATAAACTCGGGATCACTGAATCCATGGCTTTTTATGGCATCGATGTTTCTAAGACCAGTTTCTCGGCATTTTTTCTTCCGCCAGGTGCAAATTCAGTAACACAGGTAGCACCCTATCCTTTTAATTTCAATTTTACAAGCTACTATACCCAACCTTCAGTAGCGCTTTCTGCAGTCCCGGCTACGGCTATCAACCAGATCGTTTTGCAAAAGTATATCGCCAGTTTTCAGAATTCTGGTTATGAATCCTATTACAACTGGCGAAGGACCGGGGTCCCGGCTTTTGAAGGTGGAAGCGGTGTTGGAAATAACGGGATTGTTCCGATCCGTTGGGCTTACCCAGTTAAAGAACAGCAACAAAATACGGATAATTGGAAAAAGGCTTTAACAGCTCAGGGATTCACACAGGATGATCTAAATCAGCAAATGTGGTTGCTTAAATAATATTTTCCGTCAGGAGAATTTTCTGATAGCAGTTTGGGTTATATCAATGGCGAATCTTTTCTAAGATTCGCCTTATGATTTTCAGAGATAATCAACCGTATGAGTATTAAAAATTGGAAGTTTTTGGAAGACAAGATCCTGAGAATCGAATACTGGAATTCATATATTAAATTCTGATATATTTTTAAGTTAAATCTTCAAATTAAATTATTTACTGATTTAAAAACAAAACCCCCTGTGGAAACAGGGGGTGTCTTACGATTGCTTGCTATATAAAAAACTTACATATATTTATTTGAAGCTTCTCAAGGCGAAAATATAGAACAAATAACAAAAAAATGCAGAATGTTATTAACTTTTGTAGAAAAAATTACATATTTATTTTAATAATGTGTTAACAGCTCTGATTTGCTTTTGACCTCTATTTTGTTGGGATAAGCTAATAGTGCAGCCTGCAGACAATCCATGGCTGCCTGTATGGATTCCTGGTTCAATACATAAGCAAGCCTTACTTCATTAAGACCCAGACCAGGGCTGCCATAAAAACCAGAGGCCGGAGCAAGCATTACAGTCTCCCCTTTAAAGGAAAATGATTCCAGCAGCCATTGGCAGAATACATCTGCATCAGGGACCGGTAGTCTGGCAATGGCGTAAAATGCACCCCCTGGATTGGGGCAGTAAACCCCGGTCATCTCATTCAGTCTTTTGACGAGTAAGTCCCTTCGTTTGCGGTATTCTTCGCGGGTAATATCAAAATAATCTTCTGGAAGATCAATAGCAGCTTCACCCAGGATTTGGGAGAAGGAGGGAGGACTGAGTCTCGCCTGGGCAAATTTCATCACCGTATCGAGCAGTTCCTTATTTCTGGTAATGAATGCCCCGATCCGGCCTCCGCAGGCACTGTAGCGCTTGGAAATGGTATCCATCAAAACAACATTATTATCCAATCCTTGCAATTGCATGGCACTGAAATGATTTCCTTCATAACAAAATTCACGGTAGGCTTCATCACTGAACAGGTAAAGATTGTATTTCAATGCGAGCTGTTTGAGGGTATCCCATTCTTCCCGGCTATAGAGGTATCCGGTTGGATTATTGGGATTACAGATTACGATCGCCCTGGTTTTTTTTGTAATGGCTTTCTCAAACGATTCCAACGGAGGCAGCGCAAATCCGCTTTCAATATAAGATGTAACAGGCACGACTTTAACGCCCGCCTCTACTGCAAAACCATTGTAATTGGCATAAAATGGTTCGGGAATGATTACTTCATCACCTGCATCCAGGCAACCCAGAAAGCCGAATAAGATTGCTTCTGAACCGCCCGTTGTAATGATGATTTGATCATAGCTGATATCAATCCCGTTGGCGGCATAATATTTCACCAGTTTGCGACGGTAACTCTCATTGCCGGCGCTGTGACTGTATTCGAGAATTTTAAATGGGAAATGTCTGACGGCATCCAGCGCGGATGGCGGCGTTTCGATATCCGGCTGACCAATATTTAGGTGATAAACCTTTGTTCCTCTCTTTTTTGCAGCTTCAGCAAATGGCACCAATTTTC
>DATHNR010000363.1:0-2760 GCA_035485835.1 Puia sp. | reverse complement strand
AAGAAAGTGTGAGAGTATGGGAGTATGGGAGTGAAATACATTTTAAATACGATCAACCGGTATCGGTAATCGAACAAATAAGAGTAACAAAAATTATAAAGTAGAAATATGTTGACGATTCAGAATTTACATGCAGGTATTGAAGGGAAAAAAATCCTGAACGGGATAAATCTGGATATCAAACCAGGTGAGGTACATGCCATCATGGGACCCAACGGATCCGGTAAAAGCACGCTGGCATCTGTTCTTGCCGGGCGGAGTGATTATGAAGTACTGGAGGGTTCAGTAGAATTTCTCGGAAAGGATCTGTTTGAATTATCACCTGAACATAGAGCAGCAGAAGGATTGTTTCTTGCATTTCAATATCCCGTGGAAATACCGGGATTGAACACTGTAAATTTCATTAAAACAGCAGTTAATGAAATACGTAAATACAGAGGTGAAGCTCCGCTGGATGCAGTTTCTTTTCTCAAAAGGATGAAAGAAAAAATGGCACTTGTAAATATTGAACAGTCATTATTAAGCAGGTCGCTGAATGAAGGATTCTCCGGAGGCGAGAAGAAGCGAAACGAAATATTTCAGATGGCAATGCTGGAACCAAGGCTTGCAATACTTGATGAAACGGATTCAGGACTCGATATCGATGCGATCAGAATTGTATCGAATGGTGTAAACAAATTACGAAATAAAGAGAACGCGATATTGGTTGTAACCCATTATCAACGTTTACTCGACTACATCGTTCCGGATTTCGTTCACGTATTATACAATGGCAGGATTGTGAAATCCGGTCCCAAGGAACTCGCACTCGAACTTGAAGAAAGAGGATATGATTTTATTAAAGGTGAAAACACAGTAGAAGCCGCATAGTTTCGGAGATCAATTTGTCATAATGAACACGATCGCATATTTTAAAGAAAGATTTGATCAATTCCAGCCTGATGTAGACCATGGTAGTCTTGACAAACTTCGCGAACACGCTTTCAGGGAATTTTCAAATCTGGGTATTCCTGGATCAAAACATGAAGAATGGAAGTATACCAGGGTGGCAGGATTATTTAATAAGGAATTTCAACTGCCTGCAGATCCGCTAACCATTTCCATAACACCCGATGACCTGAAAGCAATCCGTCTTCCCGGCCATGAAATGGCGAATGAAATGGTATTCGTTAATGGCTTTTATTCTTTTTCCCTTTCACAGGTCCGTTCGAAGGGAATTCAGGTAGTTCCTATGGAAGAGGCTTCAAAAAATGAATTTCAGGGACTTGTATCACAATGGCTGGGAGATAGCAGCCAGTATTTAAAAGATGGTATCAATGCATTAAATATGGCCTTCATCCACGGAGCTGTCTTTATTCATGTGGCAAAAGGAAAACATATCGAACACCCGATTTATATTTATCATATTACCGATGCACGTACGGTAAATATTTTTTCTCAGCCACGAAGCCTGATGATCGTGGATGAACATGCACAGGTGCAGGTTGTTGAAAATTATGCAACACTTGGATCGAACGAGAGTTTTACAAACCAGGTTATGGAGATCATTGTTGACAATGAAGCCAGGCTTGAATATTATAAAATTCAAAATGATGGCTCCAATACCAATCAGGTCAGCACAACCCATATCAGGCAGATTGGTAAAAGTTTTACTCACGCGGTTACAATTTCATTAAATGGTGGACTTATTCGCAATAACCTGAATGTGATCCTTGATGCAAAAAATTGTGAAGCACATTTATATGGTCTCTATTTTCAATCTGGTCATAGTCATATCGACAATCATACCATTGTTGATAATATCAAACCGAGTTGCCTGAGTAATGAACTTTACAAAGGCATTCTGAACGACCACGCAACAGGAGTATTCAATGGAAAAATATTTGTTCGACAGGCTGCCCAAAAAACCAATGCTTATCAGAGCAATAAAAATATTCTTCTTTCAGATACCAGCAGCGTAAATACCAAACCTCAACTGGAAATTTTTGCCGACGATGTAAAATGCACCCACGGTTGTACTGTGGGAAGTCTTAATGAAGAAGGATTGTTTTATTTGCAATCCCGTGGTATCTCAGAAAAAACAGCACGAAACCTGTTGCTTGGCGCCTATGCTTCAGATATTCTGGAACAGATAAAACCTGAACCTCTCCGCGGATGGGTAGAAAAACTGATTAACCATCGTTTGGATACAGATTTATCATGAATATTTCGCTCACCATACCAAAAACATTGGATGTAACGGCTATCCGGAAAGAATTCCCAATTTTGAACAGGGAAATAAAAGGCCGGCCGCTTATCTACCTCGATAATGCTGCTACAACCCAGAAACCCCAGCAGGTTATTGATGCAATCGTTCATTACTATACAAACTACAATGCCAATATTCATCGTGGAATTCATACGCTGGCAGAAGAAGCTACAGCAGATTTTGAACAGACGCGAGATGAGGTAAAAACATTTATTGGCGCTGGTTCCAGGGAAGAGATCATTTTCACCAAGGGTACTACCGAAAGTATAAATCTGGTAGCTTATACATGGGGGAGAAAAAATATCAGGGCGGGTGATGAAATCATCATTAGTAATATGGAACACCATTCCAATATAGTTCCCTGGCAGATTTTATGCGAAGAAAAGGAAGCCATCCTGAAAGTAATTCCTATCAATGATGCCGGGGAGTTGATACTGGAAGAATATGAAAAAATGCTTGGTTCAAAAACCAAACTCGTATCCATCGTTCATGTTTCAAATGCACTCGGAACA
>DATHNR010000362.1:0-7349 GCA_035485835.1 Puia sp. | reverse complement strand
CGAATAAAGGGAAGTGTGTATTTGGAGATTCTGTAAAACCAATTGGGATGCGGAATCCATACCACATCCCATTCTTTTTGCAGATCAATATGATTTCCCAAAGAATCTTTTTGCGCGTGAAGGTCATCAAATATGACCCGGTTATATATCCGTTTAATTCTTATTTTTTCATTTTTTTCCGGATGGATATAAAAAAGCTGATTTCCTTCTGCAATTAATTCGGTTATGCATACTGGTTGTATGCCGAAATAATCTTCTGTGCAATAAAAATCTATTCTGGTTTTTTGCTCGTGTGGTTTGATTTCAAGCAGGATCGTGTTTTCTTTTTCTCCACCTCCCAACAGAATTTTCTTTAATTCCTTCAGATAAGCAGGCCGGTCGTAACCCCCGAGATATTGAGTAAAATTCTTCGTCATTTTAAAATGTTTCTGCACGACCTCCGGGTAATAAACCTGAAATGCGTAGAGAGTCGGAAATCCCTGCATTTCTATGAGCTGCGGTTCGAGCTCATTATTTTCATTTATGCAAACCCCAAAATCAAATGCAATAAAATGCGGGTGATTCTCTTCACCTAAAACGAAATCACCGGGAGGAATAGCTTTCGCTGATTCTTCCTTAAAGTTCGGTGCGGTAATGATATCTACAATTGTTTCGCAGGCACTGATCATCTGATCCTTAAATGTGTCAGGAACAAAAACGGGGGTTTCTGCAATGCGGAATTCAATAGCACCAGGGTGTTTGGAATTTAGATCGGTCAGAAATGCCTGATAATTTTCTTCAGTAAAGGATTCATTAAATATTTTGCGGAGATAAGGAATCATTTTAAAAGCTTAAAGCTTAAAGCCTAAGGCAATTTATAAATTTGCGATTTAAATAATCTGTTCTGAATTTCAATTACCACACTCTCACACTCTCACACTTTCCTCAGTTTCTTCCACTTGCAATATTCAAAAAATTTGGTAAAACCAGCGAATATGTCCTCCTGATTTTACCAGGATCATTTAACTGTTGTATCATACTTTTCCATTTTTCCTCTCCGTATCCTTCGATTACGGTTTTCTTTTTGTCTGCTCTTTGCAGATACATACTCATTCCTGTGGGATCTGCTTCAGGATGAAACTGTGTGCCCAGCATGTACTCATTGAAGCGAACGGCCATTATTGCTCTCTGCAGAGGCACATGGGGCCTTTCTTTTTCTATTGCCAATATACTTGCACCCTTCTTTTTGATATCCGATTTTTCTTCTTCTACCACCTGGAAATCCCGGCTGTCAACTGCATAAAACGGGTCTTTCAATCCATGAAAAACGGGTTCCTTTTTCCCTTCAGATTTCATATGAATGGGGAAAACACCAAAAGCAGTGGATTTTCTTTTTGTGACACGGCCCGTTTTAAAAAACCTGCAGGCGAGTTGGAAAGAATGACAAATAAAAAGAACATATTTTTTATCTGCTTCGTTGGCGATTTTATTATGTTTTATCAGGTTATGAAGCCAGTCCATATACTTGCCATCCCAGGAAAGACCTTCCGATTCCAAAGGACTTCCAGGGCCGCCGCTGGATATATATATATCGTAAGAGAGGTCAGGTAGTTCTTCTTTTAAACGGACATCATAAATTTTAGAAACTACAGGTAATGACTTCGTCTGGCTATATTCTCCCAGTATTTGTTGAATGCAACGCATGCCTTCATTTGGACGCCCTTCGTATAGATCCAGTATCGCGATTCGTAAAGTTTGATTCATCCTGCAAATATCTTCAAAAAAATCTGTTATGCCTGCTGTAAAAAAGCACATTCATTGGATTAAACCACCCGGTTCTTTCGCTGAGTTTAAGACCAGGCAATTTTAATACTAGTCAAATTTCCTGCCTTGTGTATACCACAATTCGCGCAGAGAGAAGACAAAGCTGAGATTCACGTAATTTTCCCTGAGAAGATTGTTGTTTGTAGTTCCTTTGATTCCATATTGCAATACAACCAAAAAAGACATCGGAGTTCGTTTTGAATTCACACCCAGACCAACTGAACCACCAATATCATTAATAGGTGTCCCATTCACTATGAGATATGATTTGTTATAATAAAAACCTGCCTGAAAAAAATTAGTTTCATACAAAGTATTATAAGCAAGTTTCTTTTTGGAAATTTCAAACCCTATGGATGCACGCTGACTGTTTTTATAAAAAAAATCTCCGGTGGTAGTTGTTAAGTCTGACCAGTTTTGAAACTTGTAGTCGGCAACAAATGTATATTTCTTGTCCTTGGTAACTGAAATACCTAAACCATAACTTGTAGGAATATTATAAGTTCCAACCGTTTGAGTACTCTTTAAAATATTTGAATCCAGATTAATAACATTAATGGTTGTTTCTGTACTCAACGCGGTCTGATTCGAAAAAATGGCGCCGAGAGTAAAATCCCAATGGGCATTAATGGAGGCATAATATTGTAAGCCATAATCCAGAAACAGGTTGCGATAAAAAGTATTCGTGTTTTTGGAAATGTAAACGGAAGTTCCCTGACCAAGAATAATATCTTTATTATTTATTGAGCCGAATAAATAGGATGTCGTTACACCTATGGAAAGATGGTGAAAAAATTCATATCCATTCGCCCAGAAAACTTTGTTTAAACCTCCGTATCCCTGATCATAAGTTGGGAGGGAACCTCCGTTGTATCCAATAGGCCTTGTACCGGAGTACTCATAATTTTCTTCACTATAGGGAACCAGTCCGACTGCACTGCCCCAATGTTTAAATATTTTTGTTGCGAATGAAATTCTTTTGAAAGTAATATCTGATGCCTGGTGATTGGTCTCACTAACGGGAGTACCGGTATAATCTACATATTGTCCGTTAACTCCTATTTCGCCCGCGAAAAACTGGTTGTCGAGTCCGCTGAGAGCAGCAGGATTATTTGTAATGATATATCTGTTATTCCGGTAGGCTATACCGGTAGATGCCATTCCGCTCGTACGATTTATGATATTATCTGTAATATCTCCGATAGCATGAATTGAATAAGGTGAATTATTGGTTTGCGCAAAACCTGTTGAAATAAAAAGCACAGAAATAAATATAGTAGGCCATATCCGCATATAAGAAAAACCGTTCGGTTGGGTCATTTTAATAATATGAAGCGTAATATATTTGGAGGGAAATTTGATTCGATTTAAGTGCATTATACGAATTACCCAATATAGTTCGATTGAACATAATATTATATGAAGTAGAAGGTGCAATCAGCATGAGCCCATTTTTAGCATTGTTATCTGCGCCCTGGGTCAATGCATTCTGTATATATGCAGTAATATCATAAGCATAACTTGTATTTGTCCCGTACAGATAGTCAATACTGAGATTACCATTTCCATAAGGGAGTGTACCTCCAATTGTATTGGCAGGATTGGTTAATGAAAGGTTAACCTGTGGTACGAGGTTGAACAAAGGACTATAAGTTCCCTGAACCGGTTTAATAATCAGTTCTGCTTTCATTACGGCAATATAGTCGGGGTACGCCAGTAAATTAGTTATGGTAGGGAAAAGCAATTTAACATAGAGGCTTGTGATGGGTTGCAGGAAAGCCTGATTTCCTGAAGATGTGGAAGGAAGTTCAGGGTTTGCTTCCGTTAATGACTGGGTCGGTGTACCGGATCTGTCCACAGAAATCTGGTTGAATTGGGTGGCTGGATTTACGAGTCGAAAGTCTGCTGTTTTTTGTACAACGACCACTCCCGGTTCATGATAATAAATTCGAAGAACTAATGTATCTCTGAATCCATACACTGCGCCAGGCATTGTGGGATCAGGATAAACTGTCAATCCTTTAAAATATCCGCGGAATATTGTGGCATTCGTAATCGTATCAGGTTGTCTGTATAACAGCCCGAATAAATCCTGGCCCATACTATTGGGCATTGTAATTTTTATAGAGTCTCCCAGACGCTGGCTTGTTAATCCTGCAAAGGGATTAATCTTTACATCTGTGGAACCCAAAACAAGAGGGTCGTAAGGGATAGAGTTATTATTAAAAAAGGCAGTTTGAACACCCGGAAAATCCATGACCTGGGTCAGTTGGCTGACTTTATATCGTTGCACCTGTGTTGTGTCTCCATAAAAAGTTTTATTGATCCGCATGATCAGTTGTATCGAATCATACACTGAGTAATTAGTAAGCGTGGGCAGAGGACTTGGAGTACCAATATCAGAATAACTCTGAGAAGTGATCGTGCCAAAAAAAGGATCTATATAACGTCCCAGCAATTGGGCGGAGGTTCCGGAAGTAATAAAAGAGTCAAGAAATACTGTTGATACCTGAACTGCGAACGTATCAATTGTTACAACATTAGTGGCATTGTCGCCATTATAAACACTTTGAAAATTAATTACTGGTTTAGTGCAGGCTGACACTGCCAGCATAAACAAAAAAGGTAAGAGATAAACAGACGATCGTTGGCTGAGATAACATTTCGTTCCCATGCTTAATTTCTCCTGATTAAGGATCCTGTTTTGGATAGTTGAAAAAATCTGACAGGTCTTATGCGGCAAACTTGAATGTCAGGTATCGGGTTGTATAATTTCATTTATTCGTCTTTCCGCACTTTCTAAAAGGGCAAAAGTATGTTTTTTGGAATCGATTAACAATTGAAACGCATATCGTTATTTGATAAATTTTTGTGAAATCCCCCGAATTGTCCGTATTTCGCGCTGCAAATAAAATACTTTTATCGCTACAAAACACGGTATTATTAATACAACAATATGAAGCGGATCTACTTCCATTTATTTACCCTTTCCATTTTATTCAGTCTGTTTTCCTGCCATAACAATAACGTTCCCTACACGCAAAGCGGCAACTGGGTGACAGAATCACAACTGAACGGACCAGCCCGCAGTGAAGCAGTTTCTTTCGTAATCGGCAATTACGCTTATGTTGGAACAGGTTGGGATGGTTTGAACACCCGATACAATGATTTCTGGAAATACGATCCTTCAAATAATATCTGGTCACAGGTATCCAGTATGCCTCCAAATACAATGAGAAGTTCAGCAGTTGGATTTGCTACAACAACCAAGGGCTATGTGGGAACAGGTTATGATGGTTTTAATTATCTGAATGATTTTTATGAATTCGATCCAGTTTTAAATGCATGGAACCCAAAAGCTCAATTTGCGGGAAGTCCGCGCTATGAAGCCGTTGCATTTGGATTGGGAAGTTTAGGTTATGTAGGTACAGGTTTTGACGGATCTAACGCACTGAAAGATTTTTATCAGTACGATCCTTCTACAGATACATGGACTGATATAGGTTTCAGCGGAAATAAAAGATATGGTGCAGTTGCTTTCACTTATAATAATCAGGCTTATGTAGTGACGGGTGTAAACAGTGGAACCATGCAAACTGATTTCTGGGTTTTCAATCCGACTTCTGATTCGTTACAATGGACGGAGCTTCGGCATATTACCAATTATAGCAGTGATTCTTACGATGACGGGTATACCAATATTATACGCTGGAATGCAGCTGCTTTTGTAATAGCAGATAAAGGGTATATAAGCACAGGCGAAAATGGTGTTTATTATACCTATACCTGGGAATATGATTTTGCATCGGATCTCTGGACACCTAAAACACCTTTTGAAGGACCTGCAACTTCAGGTGCAGTTGGATTTAATGTTGCCGGTCTCGGATATATAGCTACGGGAAGAAGTTCTGCGGGTCAGGCTGGTGCATCAGATTATCTTCGTCAGTTCCAACCCAACGTTACCGAGAATCCTAATGACAATTAGAAATAAATATTCACTTATCGGAATTGCCGCGTTGCTGATTTGCTTCGCGGTAATTTTTTTCAGCAGACAAAAAATGCGGGAAGGAAAAGTTTTTCTTCATGCTGAAGCAGTACAAACGGTATATGGATGGGGATACAATGTACTGGCTGATAAACGGATTTATATTAAGCAGGAATTCATGCCGGCTGTTCCGGGAAAACAGGGTTTTAAATCTGCGGATGATGCCTTACTGGTTGGTAACCTGGTTATAAAAAAAATTAGTAATAATCTGCCACCCACAATTACCGGGGGAGATCTCGACAGTTTGGGGATCGTTAAAAAGTAAAAAGTAGATTTAATGAAAAAGCCGTCCCTCTATAAGCAGGACGGCTTTTTTCAATTCGTTAAACCGGGTAAATTAACATGTAAACATGATCATGAAGGATAAAGTGTTTCTAAGGGTCCGGTTTTCAACGATACTGGTCGATGGTTTTCGCTAGGATGGATTTAGTTGGTTTCGGGTTTTCAATGGATGATCGGATGGTTTTCTCGGATTTGGATTTAGCTTTCGGATTTGGATTCTAATTCTCTTTTTTAAGGATAGGTTTTTTTCTACTGAATAGGGTTTAGGTTTAATTCAATTGGTTTTTCGGATTTGGTTTTTATGCCGGTTAGGATTTAAGGGTTCAATTCGTTTGGTTTTTCAGGACTGGGACTTATTAATTTTTCAGAGGATTTTTCGACGCGTTGACAATACAAAGATGGTCCGGATTGAAGCCTTTTCATAACTTATTCGATAAAGGGGATCAATCCTTCGATTTTCAGCTAAAAACAGCCGATAAAGTAAAAATCTCCATTGCCGATTCCCCATTCCTCAATACTTTTGCCCCTCCTTAAATTGATATAAATGAGACAAATTGCTTTCCGGGAAGCTTTACGTGAAGCCATGACTGAAGAAATGCGCCGGGATGACCGCGTATTTCTGATGGGTGAAGAAGTGGCAGAATACAATGGAGCTTATAAGGTAAGCCAGGGAATGCTGGATGAATTCGGACCTAAACGGGTGATAGATACTCCAATTTCTGAACTGGGCTTCACAGCACTTGGGGTGGGTGCAGCCCAGAATGGCCTGCGTCCTATACTGGAGTTTATGACTTTTAACTTTGCAAATCTGGCATTCGACCAGATTTTAAATACCGCTTCAAAAATGCTCGCAATGAGTGGCGGCCAGATAAACTGTCCCATAGTTTTCCGTGGTCCTAATGGATCGGCCGGACAACTCGGTGCCCAGCATTCAACGGCTTATGAAAGTTATTATGCAAATATTCCCGGTATCAAGGTGGTTTCCCCCAGCAATGGCTACGATGCCAAAGGATTGCTGAAACAAGCTATCCGCTATGAAGAGGATCCCGTGATTTTTATGGAGAGTGAAGTGATGTACGGTGATAAATCGGAAGTTCCCGATGAAGAATATTATATTGAACTGGGCAAGGCATCAATTGCCAGAACTGGAACCGATGTTACCATCGTTTCATATAATAAAATGATGAAAATATCGCTGGCAGCGGCTGCTGAACTGGAG
>DATHNR010000361.1:0-4452 GCA_035485835.1 Puia sp. | reverse complement strand
TCCCAGGTTTACATAAGTGAATATTCAGGAATTTTATCCGTTGCTGATCCGCTGGATCAAAGTGCAGTTGCCATCGGGAATTCAGCTGCCGTAAGCAGTGGCAACAAAACAATAACATATAACAACGAACTGATTTACGGAGCGAGCATCGGTGCCAGTGGTGCGTTGACAAAAGGAGCCGGATTCAATCTGCGTTCTGGAGCAAACAGCAATATCATAGAAGATAAAAATGCAGCCACAATTGGTGCATACAATGCTGCCTTCACAAGTGCAGGTGGTAACTGGGTTGCCCAGGTAGCCACTTTTATTTCAACCAGCAGCAGCTTTGTTTTACCTGTTGATCTCTTGTCCTTTACAGGAGAATGTAATAATAATCATATTGTTTTAGATTGGACTACCGCTGCAGAAACCAACAACGACTATTTTACCATTGAAAGAAGTGAAGATGGAGCTGTTTGGGAAACTTTAGGTACGGTAAAAAGTGCGGGTAACTCTTCTGTAAATCAAAATTATTCATTTACTGCAGGCGAAACGCAGAATTCGATTTCATATTTTCGTCTTAAACAAACGGACCTTAATGGCACCTTCCAATATTTCCACACCATACAGGTTAATAATTGCAATAATAATTTAACAACTGTTAATCTTTACCCCAATCCTTCAAACGGGTTAGCTGTTTCAGGAACTATTAATTTAAAAGACAATCAAACTTATTCTATAGAAATTTTCAACAGCCTCGGAATGATGGTGAGCCGTTATGCTTCAACCCAAACGGAATTTACTGTCAGCTTTCCACGTGGCCTCGTATCCGGAATTTATTACGCCAGGATTTCTTCAGCAGGTTTTTCAACCACGAAAAGTTTTTTGGTTACACGTTAAGGATATCCGGTCATACTCCCATATATAAAAATCAAAACTGAGCAGGGATTTTCAAAACATAAATAGTGTATATTTATTAAATAAACCTATTTATGAAAATACTCCCCTATTCAGCCCTCGCTTATCTTTTAATTTTTTCCGGATGCAAATCCGGCAATCCTGAAAACGCTCCTGTAAAGCAATACTCGATCGAGCAGTTATATAATAATAAAAATATAAGCAGTGTAGCTTTTAATGCAGATGAATCGAAACTTTTAGTCGATGCAAATGTATCGGGTATATATAACCTGTATGAATTGAATATATCCGATACCGCAATGGCTCCACTTACAAAATCCACCAAAGAATCCTTTTTCGGCGTTGATTATCTGCCCGGAACTAAAAAATTCATTTACAGTTCCGATCAGGGTGGAAATGAGAATTCCCATCTATACCTGCAAACTCCCGGCGACACCACCGTAAAAGATCTAACCCCATGGCCGGGTAGTACAAATAGTTTTTTTAAATGGAGTAATGATAAAAAACATTTATTCGTCAACAGTAATCACAGGAACCCTAAATTTTTTGATTTGTGGCAAATGGATACTTCAAACTGGAAACCTGTTTTATTTTATCAAAATGATTCGGCCCTGGATCCGGGTGTACTGAGTTCTACCAACAGGTATCTTACCCTTTCTAAATCGATAACCACTGATAAAAATGAATTATACCTTTTCGATTTATCTAAGAAAACAATCAGCAGATTGAGTAATGATAATGAGGCAACATGGAATGCCGTTGCATTTGAAAAAAACGACAGCATTCTTTATTACATTACAAACGACGGTAACGAATTTTCCTATTTGGTCAAATACAATATTCATTCAGGCAAATCAGAGAAACTGTTCTCAACTGATTGGGATGTCAGCTGGATGGACCTGAGCAGAAATGAAAAGTACCGGACTATTTTTATTAACGAGGACGGTAAGAATAAAGTCCTGCTATTTGATCATGCCACAGGAGCCCCCATCGAATTTCCCCAGATCCAGGATGCCGACATACAAAGCATTTTTATTTCAGAATCGGAAAAAAATATGGCCCTTAGTGTCGGTAGTAGTAAAAGTCCCAATAATATCTATGTTTATAATTTTGAAAATAAACAACTCAAACAATTGACGCAGTGTCTGAATAGTGAAGTCAATCCCAATGATCTGGTAAGCGCCCAGGTAATCCGTTTCCCATCCTTCGATGGCAGGGAAATTCCATCCATCCTGTATAAACCCATCAACGCTACAAAAGATAATAAAATGCCGGCGATGCTCTGGATACATGGCGGCCCCGGGGGACAAAGCCGAATCGGATTCAGCAATGATATTCAATACCTGGTAAATCACGGCTACGCCGTTCTGGCTGTAAATAACAGGGGAAGCAGTGGATATGGAAAAACTTTCTATAAACTCGATAATAAGGATCATGGTAACGGGGATCTCAAAGATTGCATCTGGGGGAAAAAATGGCTTCAGTCACAGGATTATATTGATACCGCAAAAATTGGAATTGAAGGAGGTAGTTACGGTGGCTGCATGGTATTATCAGCACTCGCTTTTTATCCTGAAGAATTTAAAGCAGGTGTCGATTATTTCGGGGTTGCCAATTGGCTGAGAACTTTGCGCAGCATTCCGCCTTATTGGGAATCATTCCGGAAAGCGCTTTACGAGGAGATGGGAGATCCCAATACAGGAGACTCGGTCATGTTAAAAAACACTTCACCTCTTTACAATTATCAAAAGATCAATAAACCACTTATTGTTTTCCAGGGTTTAAATGATGTTCGTGTACTTCCGATTGAAAGTCAGGAGATCGTTGCCGGCGTAAAAAAGAATGGGGTTCCTGTCGTATATGTTACTTATGCTGATGAGGGACATGGATTTCTTAAAAAGGAAAATAAGATCGATGCGTCAAAAAAGACGGTTAGTTTTCTGGACGAATATCTCAGGGGGATCGGGCAGCAGAAATAATAAAACGGCCTAAGAAAGAATGTCGGAAACTTCTTTGCAGATATAGGTTCTACCCTGATAGACTTCTAAAATCGCCTTATAAATTTCATCAGGGGCTGAAATTTTTGATAAATATCCCATGGCACCGCTCTGCATCATTTTTTCGGCATAGTCGGGAATTAAGTGAAATGACAAGCCAATGATTTTTACTCCCGGGCAATTGCCACGAATCATTTGTGTTGCTTCAATACCACTCATTCCACGAAGTCGTATATCCATTATAACTATGTCCGGACATAATTCCTTCGATAATTCGATGGCTTCTTCCCCATTTTCACATGTTCCAATTAATGTGAAACGGGGATCCTGCTTTAAGAAAAACTCCCAGGCCTTTCTGATAAGTGGATGATCATCCACAAAAAGTATTGAAATCTGATTCATTATTTAAGGGTGCAAAGATTGAGCTTTTATTAATAATGAACCTTTGTAAATCAACGAAAGACCTTTGATTTTCAACCTAAATTAGACCTGTAATTTACCGGGGACTGGTTTTCAGAGCGCTTAAAAAATGTAGTAAAATAATTCGGGTCGTTAAAGCCCATCTGATTTGAAATTTGTTTGATAGGCAATTTCGTCGAATGAAGAAGATGTTTTACTTCCAGTAAAATCCTGTTTTGAATAGATTCCTTGGCAGATATACCAGTATGTTTTTTTATCAGGGCATTCAGGTGATTCGGATGTAATGATAATTGATCAGCATAGAATCTGACGGAGTGTTCTTTTGAATAGTGGATATCCAATAAATCAACAAATCGTTTTATGATATCCGCAAGAGGCAGAGTGGTTGCCATATCCTGGGATTGCTCAAATAAACGTTCACCAAGATTCAGAAGTTCCAGGATTTTTACTGCAATCAGTTCGTTGTTTCTGGAATCATTCAGTTTCTTTTCAAGCAGTATGCTTTCAAATATTCTTGTAACTTCTTCGGCTTCCTCTTCCTGGAGATGTATATAAGGCTGAATGGATGCCGTTAATAATTTTTTATTGGAAATGAAATGATGGGAAAAGTTGTTTTCCAAAAAGAACTCAATATTAAATAATAAAACATATCCCCGGGTATCGGTCGTCCAACTTTTACTGGAGGATATAACACGGGAAGGAATAACAAATAAAGTATTTTTCCTTGCTTTGAATTTATAAATCCCGGTTATTAATTCACCCTCTCCATGCGTAACGAAACATATTCGATGATACGACCATCTGTTCGGGGGTGCAGTCAGTCTCGAATTGCGCAATACATCTTCATAACGATGGATTTGGAAATTAAATTTATACTGATAATTTTTATCCAGATCTACCACTCCCTCATTGGCATACTGCCTCAGCGCTTTCTTAAACTCACTTATTCTGATTTGGTCATCATTCATCACTATATCATTTTCTCTTATAAGTTAAGTTATTTTTCGAAAAACTGCTAACATTTTCTCTTGTTAAATGATGCTTTCGGCTCTTTGATTTGCTGAATTAAGAATTGCCTGAAATTCTGCAGAATTAACTACCTCGCTTATTTTTTTTGGTTTTGGAGGATTGTATGCAT
>DATHNR010000360.1:0-4396 GCA_035485835.1 Puia sp. | reverse complement strand
CTCGATGGGGATGGTCGTCCCGATATCATTACTGCGAATTCTTCAGACGACAAAATTTCTATTCTGAGAAATATGGTTGGAGATACGGTATCACCGATTATTGATACTTTTTACCTGGATACTGCAATTCGCGGAACGAAGGTGACGATACTCGGTAAACATTTTACCGGTGCAAACGCAGTTCAGTTTGGCGGAGTCAGCGCAGCTTCATTTGTTGTCGACTCATCAACCGGTATCTCGGCTATCGTAGGTCGTGGTGCCAGTGGAAATCTTACCGTTACTACAAGTTTTGGTACTGCAACAGATACGGGATTTATTTTTAAAGGCCCTTTAATTTATCAATTCAACCCGAACCATGGGAGTGCCGGTGATACGATTCAAATTAGCGGGATAAATTTTACTGCTGTTACATCAGTTTCTTTTGGCACAATTTCAGCGGTTTCGTTTTCTATACAATCAGATTCAGTAATTGCAGCTGTTCTGGGAGCGGGTGCCAGCGGCGATGTGTCCGTCACTTCTTCTAACGGTAATGACACCCTGCAGGGGTTCGCTTATGGTGGTAAACCGGTTATCCTTTCTTTTTCTCCGGTAACAGATACTGTTGGCGCAACGATTACTATTAATGGAAAAAATTTCAGCCCGACCCCGACTGATAACATCGTTTATTTTGGACCAGTGAGGGCAGTGGTGAACGCAGCTTCTCCCTCCAGCCTGCAGGTAACTGTGCCGGCAGGAACTGTTTATGATCTCATCACTGTTACAACGAATTCTCTTTCTGCTTACAGTTCCTTACCATTCAGCGTAATATTTTCAGGCGGGGACAGCCTGATATCTGCAAATACATTCTCACCCGCCGGTAATTTCAATACAGGCAATTATCCGGTAGCCGTGGCCGTTAGTGATCTGAATCAGGATGGCAAGCCCGATCTGATTACGGCCAATTCGCTTTCAAACAATATTTCCATTTTACAAAATAATAGTAGTGGTGGAAATTTTTCATTTGGTTCACATACTGACTTGAATGCGGGCAAAGGACCCACTAATATTGCTGTTGGAGATTTGAATGGCGATGGGAAACCTGATATCGTGGTTACTAATTTTAATAGTGGGGATTCCAGTACAGTTTCCATTTTTAGAAATACGAGCCAGAATGGAATCATTTCTTTTGATGCAGCCATTTATATTCAAACGGGTAATGGAACCCTTGATGTTGCTATTGCCGATATAAACCTGGATGGCAGACCCGATATTATCGTAACCAGCGGTAATTCAGGAATATTCTCCATTTTGCAAAACACTTCTATTGGTTCGGGTGCATTGACATTTGCTCCGAAACTTGATTATTTTTCCTTTAATCATCCGGATCACGTGACTGTCGCCGATATGGATAATGATGGAAAGCCGGATATTATCATCAGCGAATTTTCAAATTCAGAAGTTGACGTGTACAGAAATACGAGTTCAGGTGGAGTGATATCGCTTGCCCCTCCTGTTCCTTTTTCGGTCGGACAGAATCCAGGATTTCTACGAACCGGTGATCTCGACGGGGATGGGAAACTGGATCTTGCCGTGGAAGATTATAGCACATCTTCGATTACATTTTACAAAAACATAAGTACTTCTGGTTCCATCTCCCTGGTAAACCGGGTGGACAGTCCCTCAACGGCCACAACAATAACTTTCGCCGATCTTAACGGAGACGGGAAGCCGGATATTTCTACGGGTAATGGCCAGTCTGGCAACATCTCTGTTATTCAGAATATCAGTGGAGGCGGTCAGATAGCTTTATCCCCGGTTCTCAATTTTATGACGGGCAATTTTGACACATTTGGAAATGTCGGTGATTTAAATGGAGATGGAAGACCCGATCTGATTGCCGTTAATGTTTTATTGAATACAGTGACCATATTAAGAAATAATATCGGTTCACCTTTGATCAGTTCAATATCCGATACGCTGGGTTTAAATGGAAAAACCATCGTGATTACAGGTAAACGATTTACAGGTACGACGTCTGTTGTTTTTGGTGGTGTTCCTGCTACTTCATACAAGGTAGTCTCACCCAATGAAATTGACGCAGTAGTAGCCGGCGGTGCATCCGGAGATATAACCGTAACTTCTGCATCAGGTACCGGAGTAACTTCAGGATTCAAATTCATGCCTGAGATTGTTTATGAAGGATCTACAAGTATCTGTAATAACAGTTCCTTCTTACTGAATTCCACTGCTGAATCAAATAATCAATGGTATAAGGATAGCGTTATGATTCCAGGAGCAACAGCCAAATCATTGCACCCGTTAACAAGTGGATTGTATTCAGTAAAGACCACATCTAATGGCATAACCACTTCGTCCGATTCAGGCATTTCTATAGATGTAATCTCTGTTCCGGTTCCATCTATTTCTAAAAATGCAGACAATCTGCTGGTTTCAAGTCTGGATTCCGGTAATCAATGGTATCTTAACGGAGTGGCGATAACTGGTGCGACCGATAAAACATTTGCACCGGTTCAGAATGGTTTGTATACTGTTACTCATTCAGAAAATGGTTGTACCAGTGATATTTCTTCCGGCTATAGCGTAGACATGACTGATGAAGTCGATCTCGGCAATGGTCAGCATGCAAGGCTTTATCCCAATCCGGTTAGTACAGATCTGACGTTAAAGTGGAAAATAAATTCAGGCTCCCTCAATATTTCCATCATGGATCTTCAGGGTAATCCCGTGGCAACGGCGATGGATCTTACTGAACAAGGTACCACTATCAATTTGTCTGCTCTGCCACCAGGGTACTATTTTGTGAAAATGTATAGCGCTGAATCGGGAATTAATAAGACGGTTAAAATATTGAAAACAAATTAGGCTGTCTGCAAATATTGTGGATGCATTTTTCAAATAGTTAGTTGAAACTATTTCTGAAATCAGAAGGAGAAAGGTCTGTTTTCTGTTTGAATAACCTGCTGAACGATTGTGGATGCTCAAATCCAAGCCTGTAAGCAATTTCACCGGCAGTTAATGTTGTGGTGCTTAATAATTCTTTTGCTTCTTCAATCAGATAATTGTGAATATGATGTTGGGCATTTTGTCCCGTCAGTTCGCGAAGCATGTCGCTAAGATAACCTGGTGAAACGTGTAATTGTTCAGCTAAAAATTGTACTGTTGGTAAGCCTTTGTTCAAATCTGTTCCTTTAAAATAATTCATTAATAATCTTTCCATTCGAACCAATACATCATTATTTGAGTTTTTGCGTGTGATGAATTGACGGCCATAAAAGCGATTGGAATAGTTAAGCAATACCTCAATGTGCGATACGATTACATCCTGCGTATACTTGTCAATATTGGAGCGATATTCCTGCATGATTTGCTGCATAATAGAAATGATCGTCTCTTCCTCCTTTTCAGATAAGAACAACGCTTCATTTACAGCGTAAGAAAAATAACCATAGTTTTTAATTGCTTTTGCTAATGGATAGCCTTTTATAAAATCGGGATGAAAAACGAGGCCATAACCATTATTGGTTTGTTCATGATCTCTGGTAGACAAAACCTGCCCGGGAGCAATAAAAATCATTTTACCTTCATCAAAATCAAAATAACCCTGCCCGTACCGAATCTTTCCTTTCACATCTTTTTCCAGCCATACAGAATAGAAATTGAAAACAACACCAGAAATGTTTTCGTTACTGGGACTTTGCATATCCTTCAAATTAATAACACTTACCAATGGATGTTCGGGAGCAGGCAGGGAAAACCTGCGATGCAATTCAGCGACAGAATTGATTGTAAGAATGTTATTATTTCTCATCTCCTTCGTTAAAGAAAATACCGGCATGGTAAAGTTACATTATACCTGTATTTAAGATGATTACTTATAATTAATACTCTTTCCCTTATTTAGGAAAACAAACATTCTTATAATTTTATCTTCTTTTAACGAGAAGAAATAATCAAGATAAAGAGGGTCAGGCGCCTTTGTTTTATCATAGTTGCCATTGGTAAGTGCGGTAACCATATAATCACCATAATGCTCCATTACCTCATCGGTTTCAAAAGTCACTTTAGCTTTTATTATTTCCTCATCGCTCCATTTCTTAATCGCTGCTTTGCCCCAAAAATTCCTGGCAAAATCATTAACAAGGGCATCATCGGAAAAGGTATTTATAAAAGCTTCACCATTGTGGGAATTGACTGCGGAAATAAAATCTTTAATTATTTTCGGAACTTCGTTTTTGTTTGTCATTTTTATCTGAATTTGTTCTCCACAAATATCAAAACTGCTGAGTTAAAGAATTTAACCAAACTGAGGCAGGTTGTAACCAAAATGAAAGGGCTATTAAAACGCACACCAATAGTTCAAATCCGAACAGTTTCAGGGAAGGTATTTTTTGTTGTG
>DATHNR010000359.1:0-2890 GCA_035485835.1 Puia sp. | reverse complement strand
AACTTTCATTGAGTGATACGACCAAAATGATGATCATCCAGGGTTTTGATAACGCAGCGTTGGCTTTGGCCTATCTGGACAAGGCAGGGAATGCGGCGCCACGTGAAATAATTCCCTGGTTGCCGGTGAATAAATTTTTCTTTATCATCATAGATGATCAGAATCTGGAAATTCTCAAGGCAAATAAAGACATGTCGCTTTATAAGAAATTTTTATCCGTTTATTCACCCGATAAATTTCCACCTGTTAAATGATATCGTGGATCGTATATCGATCATCGATACACGATAAACGACAAAAGATAAATAACGAAGTATGCAAAAAGCAAACCCAATATTCTGGAAGATTTTTTTTGGAAGTCTTATTGGATTTATACTATTACTTATTCTCATCAACTTTGGTGTTTTTGGATCGCTTCCCTCTCTAAAGGAACTTGAAAACCCATCTATCATGCTGGCATCTGAAGTATATGCCGACGATGGAACCCTGATGGGGAAATATTATAAGGATAAAAGTAACCGTAGCAATGTAGAATATCACGATATCTCAAAAAATGCTATCAACGCCCTTGTATCCACGGAAGACAAAAGATTCTACGATCATTCAGGAATCGACGGTATGGGTGTGTTGCGTGCAGTTGTAAAACTGGGAAGGGATGGAGGTGGATCTACTATTACCCAGCAACTCGCAAAATATATGCTGGGCCAGGGTTCTCATAATATGGCCCGTCGTGGAATCGAAAAATTAAAAGAATGGATAACTGCTGTCAGGCTGGAGAGGAATTTTACAAAGGAAGAAATTCTTGCATTATACCTGAATGCTGTGCCATTTGGCGATAATGTATATGGTATCCGCAACGCCAGTCGCACATTTTTTCAAAAGGAACCCGATCAGCTTTCAGTAGATGAAGCAGCAATGCTTATCGGTATGCTCAGCGGAAATGCTCTATATAATCCGAGGAAAAACCCAAAAGCTGCCATTGAACGCAGGAACGTCGTGATTAACCGGATGGTTGAGAGTAATTTCATTACAGAAGAAGCGGGCCGCAATTTTAAGTTGAAACCCATTGATCTAAATTATAGAAAACTCGATGAAAACAATGGATTGGCACCATACTTCAGGGATGTGATCCGGGATGACTTGAAAAAATGGTGTAAGGAACATAAAAATCCGGCAACCGGAGAATCCTATGATCTCTATGAAGATGGTCTGAGGATTTATACAACCATTAATCCACGTATGCAATTATATGCTGAAGAGGCCGTTGCCAAACAGGTTCCCGGTCTGCAAAAAGTTCTGAATGCACAACCATCTATAAAACGGGGACTCGTATGGAAGGACCATTCCAATATCCTGGAATCCCTTATCAGACATACTGAACGCTGGCAAAATATGGAAGATGATGGTATTCCTGCTGCCGAGATACGGAAATCATTCGACATCCCGATTCAGATGAAAGTCTTTGCCTGGAACTCACGACGTGAAACAGATACTGTGATGTCGCCTCTCGACTCCATCAAATATAATCACCAGATGATGCAGACAGCTTTTCTGGCAATGGATCCGATGAGTGGCGCTGTAAAAGCCTGGATTGGCGGAATAGATTTCAAGACTTATAAATTTGATCATGCAAATCTTAATACCAAGAGGCAGGTAGGATCATCCATAAAACCCCTGCTTTATTCCGATGCCATAGAAGACGCAGGATTTACACCACAGACAATAGTAGATAATGAACCACAATATTTTGATGGCTTTGGACTCGTTCCAGCCGGTGGAAAATGCAAGATGGATCCCCAGGTTACAATGGCAACCGCGCTCGCCTATTCTTTAAACTGTGCCTCTGCTTCCATTATGAAATCGGTTACACCAAAACGTTTTGTGGATTTTCTCCATAATATTAATATAAAATCTAAAATGGAAGCTTATCCCAGTCTTTGTCTGGGCGCCATTGAGATTTCGCTTTATGAAATGCTGTGGGGTTACACAATGTTTCCTTCAGGTGGCTTTAGTACCAAACCATATTATATAGTGCGTATTGAAGATAAAAACGGTAATGTACTCGACCGCTTTGATACAGAAAGAAAAGAAGTCATCAGTCAGAATACCGCTTATACGATGTGCCGGATGATGCAGGGTACCGTGGATATCGGAACAGCGGCAGGCATGCGGGATCGCCTCGGTCTCTCTGAAATGGGAGGTAAAACAGGAACCACGCAAAACAATACGGATGCATGGTTCATAGGTTTCACACCTCAATTACTTGCAGGTGTATGGATTGGATGTGACGATAATTTCATCAGGCTTGATGGCGGACTGGGAGAAGGCGGAAGGGCAGCTCGTCCGATCTGGGAATATTTCTACGCAAAAACAGCAGCTGATAAGGATGTTGGATTGAATCGTAAAGCCCGTTTTGTTCAGCCGGAAAATATGAAGGCGGATATGATGTACGATTATTCACACATCATCGATCAGACCGTTACACCCGGTGCTGAAGGCGACAATCAGGGAAATGGAAATGCAAATCAATATCTGGATACCAGTTCCCCGCATGTGCCCGTTGATTCAAAACTCACACCGGATGAACAACGTGTGCTCGATGAAGCCAACGGAACTAAAAAAAAAACTGAATCTGTAAATTCCAATCCTCCTCCGCAGGAGAAAAAGAAAAAAGGATTTTTTAAAAAATTGTTTGGAGGGAAATAAGCTACCCCGGTCACTGCAGTATGATCGTCGATGAAGCACTTGGCGAAAAGAAGGATACACTTTTCAAAATTGCGGAAGGTTTTATGCCAGCACAATCAATTTACATTCTGTCAAATCCCTACGAACCAGATTTGAATCCCTGGTATCATTTGAAGAAGGACGAAATTTCCACTTCTTCCTATAT
>DATHNR010000358.1:0-3195 GCA_035485835.1 Puia sp. | reverse complement strand
AAAATACCTGCTTGCACTTTCGAAAAAAGACCATATCCTGGCAATTATAGATCCCGTTACACTGAAGATAATTGCAAAGGTTCCCGTTGGCGCTGATCCACATGAGGTCATTGCGTCTTCCGACGGAAAAACTGCGTATGTTTCAAATGCTTACAGCAGCCCTTTTCATGAAATTGATGTGATAGATCTCATTGGCCAGAAGGCATTACCAGCTATCGATATAAAGCCCTTTGTCAGCCCGCACGGATTAGCATTTGCAGATGGAAAACTCTGGTTCACTGCAGAGGGCTCCAAATCCGTAGGTCGTTTTGATCCCGTATCAGGCGGAATGGACTGGTGCATGGGTACCGGACAGGACCGTACGCATATGATCTATGTAACAGCGAATGGTAAGAATATTTATACAACAAATGTGAATGCCGGAACAGTGAGTATTATGATAGATACTATTCTTCCACCACCCGCTGGTCCCAATGGACAAACATTCCCCGGTGCCAGATCACGCGAGGAGTGGGTACAAACTGTTATTCCTGTTTCCAGAGGTTCAGAAGGTTTTGATGTGTCTCCTGATGGTCGTGAGCTGTGGACAGCAGCATCTGATGACGGAACCATTGCAGTTATTGATATCACTGCAAAGAAAGTGGTTGATAAAATTGATGCAAAAGTTAATGGAGCCAATCGGGTGGAATTTACACCGGATGGAAAACGAGTCCTGATTTCAACGTTGAGAAACGGAGATCTGTTTGTATATGATGCAGTATCGCGTAAAGAATTGAAACGGATCAATATTGGTCATGGCGCAGCGGGCATATTGATGGATACGGATGGAACGCGCGCATTTGTGGGATGTACACCCGACAACTATGTGGCGATTATAGATCTTAAAACGCTGGAAGTTACAGGTCATATTGATTTGGGCGGACCGGATGGTCTTGCCTGGGCTGTTCGTCCTTAAATCGTTACAACTAACCGACGTCCGTCCGGAACATCCAGATTCCAGAGATCAGCAATATCTTTTAGTTTTACTTCGATGGTTTCGACAACGAGAGATCCTTCTGCGGCCAGTTGAAACATTTCGGGTAATATCTCAGTGAATAATTTTTGTACCTGTTCTTTAGACCAGCTCCCGAGTCCTGAACCGGTTATTTGCAAATCAGTACTTCTTATATTGGCAGCCGATAGCTGAATGATATCTCCGGTAATACTTCCTACAGAAACAAATCTTGTTTTGTGGGTAAATGAACCCTTGCCTATTAATGATGCCAGGATCAGTTCTGCTGTGCGTCCCCATAGATAATCAATAATTACATCGACGGGTGATATTGCATGAATCTTTTGAAGCCTGTTTAAAAATTGTTCATCAGTTTGCTCAGTCGAAATAATTTCATCAGCACCCAGTTTGATTAAAGCTTCCAGAGATTTTGGATTTCTTCCGGTTGCAATAATTTTTTTCGCTCCATAATGTTTTGCGATCTGAACAGCAACCCGACCTGTGAAACCCGTAGCACCGTTAATTAAAACAATTTCTCCAGGTTGTATATCTGCTTTAAACCGCAGACCCATTGCTGCACCGATAACTGCATTGGGCAAAGCAGCAGCTGCTGCGTCACTTAACTTCACCGGCAATTTTACGATCCTGTCTTTTTCAATAGTGGCCTTTTCTGCTAACATTCCGCTGACACCCATTCCGTAAACTCTTGTGCCGTCACTCAATTCGCACACACCATCGCCTCCAATCACTCTTCCGCTTTCTCCGGGTGTATCACTTGAATAATGTTTTCCGGTAGCTCTGCCTTTGTCGAAATGTTTAATAGCAACGGCTTTTACAGTGACCAATAATTCATCATCCGTTTCAACTATCGGCTCCGGAAAATCCATATACTGTGGCAATTCTCCTTTTTGAAATATCACAGCTGCTTTCATCTTTTCAGAATTATATTGGCACAAATATCCATGAATAAGATTGCGAAAAATATTATTTCGCATCAGTTTCAAAAGGTGATGCCGGCAAACCCTTTTTATTGTAAAGGTTAGCACCTTCGGGGTTATTGGCCCAGGCATAGCGGACAGTAACAGGGCTTGGTATTTTATCACTCCAAACTATAATTGAATCACCATCAATTTTAGCGTTAGCCCAGACATATTTTTTATCGGCGCCAGCTATGGCAAAATAGTACAGGTCACCACTTCCCCTGATCATCAAACCAGTTCCTGTATGATTAAAATGCAGAATTATTTTATTGTCTTCAATCTGATATGACTGGTATATCGGTCCCGAATAGTCGGGGTCCTTTGATCCATAAGCCAGGTGTTCTGCCCAAAGCGCTAATCGCTCACCAACATCTTTTTTATCCAGGGGATGAATATCATTCCATTCGCCAATGTCTATAGTTACGGCCATTCCTGTATTCGGCAGGACTAATGACTCTAGTTGACTTTGTCTTAGCCGGGCCCAATCGCTTTCGGAAGGTGAATATTCTACTTCCATAAAACCAGGCAGCTGTGCAAATAAAAAAGGAATCTCTCCTTCATTCCATTTATTTCTCCAATCCTTTATTAGTGCAGGTAAATATTTAGCATAATCTTTCGGGTTACTCCAATCAGCTTCACCCTGATACCATAAATATCCTTTTATACTATAATGAATAGCTGGCGCTACCATTGCATTGTACAAGCCTGCAGGCGAATTATGTGTTATCCAGTCATATGATCCATACCCATCGTCTTTATGTGGGTTTTGCACCTGGCCGACCTGGTAGGTCCAGTCACCACGCAGATCTATCTTTTGTCCGTTGGCTTGTAAAGAGTAATTTTTATCCGGAACGAAACCACCTTTCTCGGAAGTATTTGTCAGTTTTACAACGATAATATTTTTACCTGCTTTTAGAATTCCTGCAGGCAGACTATACCTGCGTGGCGGATATTGATAAGTTATATTGCCTACAAATTTTCCATTCACGAATGTTGAATCTGCGTCTACAATACATCCGAGGAAAAGTTTGGCCGGAACACCAGTCATCGAAACCGGTACATCAATTTCTTTTCGGAAATAAAGGATACCGTGAAGCCCTTTTACACCCTGGTCTGCCCAGTATCCCGGCAACCAGAACCTGCGCCAGTTTTCCGGAATAAAATCAGGGTCAATCCATTTTACAGTACCGCTTATTCCTTTATCAGGTCCCGGAAATGAAAGTG
>DATHNR010000357.1:0-4294 GCA_035485835.1 Puia sp. | reverse complement strand
CGGAAGCATATGCAAAAAAATTTCACGAGAATAAGGAGCAAGCCATCTTGCCATATTTTAATGCTGCAATAAGGGCCAAAGAAATGGGGATGGGAATAAATGCGGGTCATGATCTTGATCTTGAAAATCTAAAATATTTTGCTGAACAAATTCCCTGGATAGATGAAGTGTCTATAGGGCACGCATTGATTTCTGACGCGCTTTATCTGGGTTTCGAAAATGCAGTGCAGATATATAAGCGTCAGCTTCAAATCGCAGATCGTTGATCGTGTATCGTTAATCGTTGATCGATAGACGATATACGATTTACCATAAACGAAACATATTAAGGTATCCTTTTAATTGCAACCAAGCAAAGCACACAGCCTGGAATCCAAATCTGTTCCACGGAGATTTTTACCTACGATCTTTCCATTTGGATCTATAAGAAAATTCTGGGGAATTTGTTGAATTCTGTATTGCATTGCAACTGCATTATTCCAAAATTTCAAATCACTCACCTGTGACCACACCAGTTTATCGTCCTGGATAGCTTTTATCCAGGCATCCCGGCTTCTGTCAAGGGAAACGCCTAATACTGTAAAATTTTTTGCCTTAAATCTTTCATAAGCCGCCACCAGATTTGGATTTTCCATTCTGCAGGGTTTGCACCAGCTTGCCCAGAAATCGACTAGAACATATTTTCCTTTAAATGAAGAAAGACTCACAGGGCTCCCCGAAGTATCCGTCTGGATAAAATCCATAGCTTCCGTCCCAACAGCTCCAATCTTTCCATTATCAATTTGTTCCCTGATGTATTTTCCATACATGCTTTGTTGCACTTCGGGTGATAAGCTTTGATATCGTTTTTCCAATAAGAAAACGTCGTCAGATAACTGATTTACGACTACAAGTAAAAAGGGACTCACATAGGAAGATCTTCTGTTTTGTATAAAACTGTCAACTTTTAACTGGATAGACATTACCGTCATCTGGTATGCATCTCCAATTGAATCTTTTTTTAATGCAGCTTCGGGAGAATTAGCCAGCTGACTTAGTTGATTAATACGGGCAAAGAAAGGATTGAAATTCTGTTCAAAGAATTGAAAATCTGATTCACTCGGCGAACCCTTCACCTGAATAGCAGTCAGATTTTCAACATCACCATATAGTGTCACAGTTTCATTGCCAATGAAAACTGGGGCCTTTTTATTGGCAGAACCAAAATTCAAAATGACGAGATTCGGTTCTGCTACCTGTCCGTTTAAAATAAAAACTCCTTCTTTCACTTTACCATGTGCCAGAGTATCTGTTGGTTTATTCGCATCTGTAAGGGTAACATACGAATTTTCCCCAAGTCCTTTAATATGCCCTTCAATGTGAAACCCGGTTGGTTTCTTTGGCTGAGCCTGCGCAGTTCCAATGAACAAACTGAATAAAATAATGTATTTTTTCATGTAGATTTTTTATCATGTCTGAACTGAAGAACGTCTGTAACCTCCTTTAAATTATGTCCCTTTGCTTCTAATAAAATAAGATAATGAAAAAGGAGATCCGCCGCTTCATTTAAGAATAGATTTTCATTCTGATCCTTTGCCTCAATAACCAGTTCCACTGCTTCTTCACCCACTTTCTGTGCAATCTTATTAATTCCTTTTTTAAACAATCCTGAGATATAAGAGTTTTCTTCCTGGTGTTTTTTTCTATCTTTAATAATTCTTTCAAGTTTTGTTAAAAAATCATCTGCTTCATTCTTTTCATTCCAACAGGTATCTGAACCTGTATGACATACCGGACCAGTCGGACTTGCCATAATCAACAGGCTGTCCTGATCACAATCCAGTTTAATATCCCTCAAAATGAGAAAATGACCACTTTCTTCACCCTTCGTCCAAAGTCTTTTTTTTGATCTGCTATAAAAAGTGACTTTACCTGTACTCCTGCTTTTTTCAAGTGCTTCCTGATTCATAAATCCCAGCATCAATACCTTGTTTGTCCGGTCGTCTTGTATAATCGCCGGCACCAGACCATCACTGTATTTTGAATAATTGACTTCCATGGTTCAAAATTATATTCTTATGCTGATACCTTCATCTTTCAGATATTCTTTTAGTGCAGGAATAGGTATCTCCTTAAAATGAAAGACACTTGCAGCCAGTGCTGCATCCGCTTTCCCAACTTTAAAAATATCCGAAAAATGTGCCATAGTTCCGCCTCCTCCGGAAGCAATAACCGGAACTGGTAGCGATTCGGCCAGTAAACCCGTTAATTCTACAGCAAATCCATTTCTTGTACCATCATGATCCATGGAGGTTAGTAATATTTCTCCGGCTCCCAATTCAACTCCCCGTTTTGCCCAATCCATACAATTGGTATCTGTTGCTACCCTGCCTCCATTCAAATAGACATAATATTTTCCATCAGATTCTCTTTTTGCATCAATGGCCAGTACAATGCACTGGCTTCCGAACTCTCCTGACAGTTCCAAAATCAGCCCGGGGTTTTTAAATGCAGCAGTATTTACAGAAATTTTATCTGCTCCGTTATTCAATAAAACGCGAACATCTTCAACTGAAGAAATACCTCCCCCTACAGTAAAAGGTATATTTATATGATGGGCTATTCGAAGTGCCAGTTCACTTAAAGTTTTTCTTTTTTCGTGAGTAGCCGTAATGTCAAGAAATACCAGTTCATCAGCCCCTTCAGCTGCATATCGTGCACCAAGTTCAACGGGATCACCAGCGTCGCGCAGATCGATAAAATTTGTTCCCTTTACCGTGCGTCCGTTTTTAATATCCAGACAGGGTATAATTCTTTTAGTTAACATGTGACAGTTCTTTGAGCGAAATCAAACCTTCATAAATAGCTTTCCCAATTATAGCGCTTCTGCATCCAGTTTCCTCCAGCCGATAAATGTCATCCAGGGAACTTATCCCTCCACTTGCTATAAAATGCAGGCCCGGAAACCGATTCAGGATTTTTCCATATAATTCCAGAGATGGTCCCTTCATCGCGCCATCCAGTTTAATATCTGTACAAAAAATCTGTTTTACACCGGCCTCTAAATATTTTTCAATAAAATCATAAATAAGGATATCTGTGTCCACCTGCCATCCGCTGATAGAAATTTTTTCATTCCGCACGTCAGCACCCAATAGAAATTTTCCAGGACCATACATTTTCATCCAGTCAAGCAAAAGATTTTCGTTTTTAACAGCGATGCTGCCGATGGTTGCAAGGAATGCGCCCGATTCGAAAACTATATTAAGGTCTTTGACATTTCCGATTCCCCCACCGAAGTCAATGAGCAGATTGGTTTTCCCTGCAATGGTTTCAAGTACATTCCAGTTTTTCACACGCCCCTCCTTTGCGCCATCCAGGTCTACGAGATGTAACCTTTTCAGTCCCGCATCTTCAAACTGCCGGGCTACTTCTAAGGGATGTTCATTATAAATTTTCTGGCTTGTATAATCGCCCTGAGTCAACCTCACGCATTTTCCGTGCATGATATCAATTGCCGGAATAATTTCTATAGACATACTATTAATACTAAAATTGAATAAAATTTTTCAGAATTCTCTCCCCCATCCCGGCGCTTTTTTCAGGATGAAACTGAACCCCATAAAAGTTTCCTTTATGCAGGGCCGCGCTGTAGGGTTGTACATAGTTTGCCTTTGCAATTGTAGTTTCTCCGAGTCCCGCATAATAACTATGAACAAAATAACAAAAGGAATTTTCCGTGACGCCGGTAAAAAGGCTTGAGTTCAAATCATAAATATTGTTCCACCCAATCTGGGGCACTTTGAGGGGTTTATCTACAGCAGGAATAAATTTCTTTACCGTTTCACTGAAAATACCCAGGCATTCCGTTTCATTTTCTTCCGAATGTGCGCATAACAATTGCATACCCAGGCAAACACCAAGCACGGGTTGCTTCAAATTCTGAATTAAAATATCCAGTCTCCTTTCCTTCAAATAATTCATAGCAGAATTTGCTTCACCTACACCAGGAAAAATAATTTTATCTGCGGTGCAGATAAGATCCGGATTATCCGTTACTAATGCTTCAACACCAATACGCTCAAGGGCAAATAAAACTGACCTTATATTTCCAGCATTGTATTTTATGATAACGATCTTCATTTGAGGGAATTTATGAAATCCCTTATCCTGACGGGGATTTCCTTCAATGAAGCGTTTTCCAGGATATTAATAAAGGCAGTTCCAATAATCGCTCCGTTTGCAAATGAACAGGCTTTGGAAAAACTGGGCTTATCTCTGATACCAAACCCAATCATCACCGGATTTTTTAGCT
>DATHNR010000356.1:0-2188 GCA_035485835.1 Puia sp. | reverse complement strand
CAAGTCCTGGTACGGGTTTGAGCACATTGCTGTTGGGTCCTGGCATAAAACTGATTCCATCGTCCTGGTACCACTGATGCAATCCATATTCGACCACGGAATGATATTCAATATTATTACGTGCACAGAAATCAATATAGTATTGCTGCGTCACAAAGTTATTACCCGGTGCATTCAAAGTATCAGTAGTCACATTTCCATTCCACCAGGGGAAAGTTGTTTTCCCGGGTTTTATCCAGGACCAGTCGTTGATCCTGTTGGGTGGAGCGAGATCCGTGATCATATTGGTTTCCAGAAACCTTCCGGGTCTTCTGCTGACTAATATCACTCTCCAGGGACTCTCATGCGGCAGGGCGGCAACTACCGCATAAGATGATTTATTAGGAAGAGGAGAAAGATCAGATATGAGTCCCGATTTTGTTTTAATTAAATACATGCCTGCATAATTCAAAAGTGCAGCTTCTGTAATTGCAAGATATATACTGTCGGAAAATTCAAAAAGCATTGGCATATCCATCAGGCTGTCCTTCGGTAAATCATCATAAAAGCGATGTTGATAAAATCCTTCGTGTGAACTATGATAGTCTCCAAAAATCAGGGCGTGAACTTTCGGGTTTCCTGTTATACTAAAAGCAGAGAGCTCCTTTTTGATTAAAATAGTATCTCCATTTGATTTTGGAAACCTGTAGCGGAATGCAATTCCGTCGTTAAATACACGGACTTCAACAGTCAGTTCCCTTCCGGGAGCTTTAATTTCTTTAAGAAAAATTGAAATCTGATGGAAAGGATCATTTACTGAAGCGGACCTTCCCGTCATCAGTATATATTTTTCTGAAGAATCGAGCCTGATTGATTTTACAAGCCTGACCCCCTGTATGATCGAATCTTCTCTGAACACCAGGTTTATGATTGAGAAATCGATTAGTTTTCTGCCCTGATAAGATACGCTATAACCCGGTATGCCTTTGTGGATATCAAATTCATAAAGAATCTTTTTGTCCGGGCTTGATAAACGAATAGGTGTAGATCCAAAAGCGAAACTGGCGGTTGTAATGAAGCACCCAAAAACAGCTACGAGAAAACCTTTCATTATAATAACGTTAATACCACTACTGAAGCGGGAGGCATAGAAACATTCAGTTCATTGTTTTTTATTGCTGCACCGGTAAATGACGTCGGTAATATTTTTTCCGGTTCATCAAAACTATTATGATCCTGTATTCTGGCAGACTGGAGGATTCTGCAATTGCCCAGTTTCATTGTCGCCCCCTGTATTTTAATCCGCACCAGATTAGTATTTCCCGGATCAATGTTTACCAGGGATATATGTGTAATTCCCTCTGTATCCCTCGATGCTGAAATTGAAATGGCAGGAAGGCTGTCATTACCTTCAATATAAAATAAATTTGATATGCTAACCGGGATCATCACAGCATTTTGATGCACATTATACATTTCCATTACATGATAAGTGGGCGTAAGAATTATTTTCTGTTTGTTGGTTAGAATTACCGATTGCAATACATTCACGAGTTGCGCAAGGTTAGCCATTCTTACCCGGTCGCAATGATTATTAAAAATATTCAGCGTTACACCCGCAAGCATCGCATCCCGCATGGTATTCTGCTGATAAAGAAAAAAAGGACTTGTACCAGGTTCTACATCGTACCATCCGCCCCATTCATCGACAACCAGGGCCAGTTTTTTCTGTGGATCATATTTATCCATGATCGCTACGTGTTTGGTTACGAGCTCTTCCATACGTAGAGCCTGCTTCATAGTTGCAAAATATTGCTGCCTGCTGAATTCGATTGCAGGTCCCTTTGCATTCCAGTCGATCACTGAATAATAATGGAGAGAGACGCCTTCGAGCATACCTTTGGGAACATCGCGCATCATTACTTCTGTCCAGTGATAATCATCTCCATTGGCGCCGGATGCTACGCGGAAAATATGATCGCTATTACTCCAGTCAGCCATAAATGTTGCATATTGCCGGTAGATATTAGAATAATATTCTGCCGACATATTTCCTCCACATCCCCAGGCTTCGTTACCTACTCCGAAATATTTTACATGCCATGGTTTATCACGCCCGTTGGCTTTTCGCAACAACGACATGGGGCTTATTCCTTCACCGTTTACATATTGTACCCACTGGGATAATTCCTGGACTGTTCCGCTGCCA
>DATHNR010000355.1:0-7510 GCA_035485835.1 Puia sp. | reverse complement strand
AGGAGCTGGTTTATTTACGGGGATGCCGACAGTTATCTGCAGAGAATCGTGCGACATGGGATTATAAGATATAGAAATATGACCTGCTTTAAAGAGATTATTATTTTGAATATAATGTAACAGGTTCTGTTGTAATTCCTGAATCTTTAAGAAAACATCCTTATTTCTGATTTTAGAAACGCAACTTGCAATAACAGAATCCCTGATATTACTCATTCCAATATTAAAGCCATAAAATTCTTTCGGATCTTCCAGATACATCTTCAGCCCATTTATGGCAACATCACCCGTTTTATCTTTCCCAACAATTGCAAGGAGCAGGGGGCTCTTTTTTTCAATAATTATTTTCATCCGGCCTGAAGTATCCCCGGGTAAAACCGTAAAAGCAAATATGTCTTCCCAGGTTCCAGTCACTTCTCTTACCTGGTAAGTCATTGGAGTGATTGCGAGAATGAAATATTTTTTATCCGGGGTGTTGACAGTATAGGTTTTTTGAGAAAGATTTTCCTTTATGCTATATCCTTTGGGATTATTCCTGTAGGATTCCTTTAAGGATGGATACCAGTTTTTCCAATTGTACACATTGGTAATTTGCGGCATTGTATTGTCAAAACCGGCTAAAATACTAATTGTCGTTTTTTTTGAAACGGGGAAGGAAAAGAAAATGACAAGAAACACTACAATGATCAGAATAGCAGCAACACGTTTTTTCATTGAGATCGAAAGATATTAAAAAAGGGGCCTATTAAATTTTAAATTCAGACTTTCCGCATTATAGGTATGTTAATGCTTTACCTGCTAACAGCAATGCAAAATTAAGTAATATTGAATGTTGCAAAAGCTCATGAATCAACCCCGAATTTAAATATGTAAGGGAAATAAATATTGAATAATTTGTGCGGGTTATGAGGCATTTTAAGGGGGTTCGCTATTTTATTTTCCTGCTGCTATACGGGGCCTTGCCGATCACCGGCTGCAAGCAAAAACCTGCATTACCTGTTTTATTTGAAATAAAAGATGATAAGAGTACAGGCCTTCATTTCGCCAATAACCTAACACCCACGCAGGATTTCAATGTATTCGATTACATGTACTTCTTCAATGGCGCCGGCGTAGGTGCCGGCGACTTCAATAACGATGGTAAGATAGACCTGTTTTTTGCTGCCAGCCAGGGTGACAACCAGCTTTATTTAAACGAAGGCAACCTGCAATTCAAAAATGTAACAAAGGAAGCGATGATACCGGAGGACGGTGGCTGGTCTACCGGCGTATCTGTTGTTGATATTAATAATGACGGACTGCTCGATATTTATATTTGCCGTGTTGGTGATTACGAAGCACTTCATAGCAGGAACCAGTTACTCATCTGTCAGGGTATTGATAAAAACGGAGTTCCCTACTATAAGGATGAGGCGAAAGAATATGGACTCGATTTCTCCGGGTTCAGTACGCAGGCAGTTTTTTTTGATTATGACGGGGACGGAGACCTGGACATGTATTTACTGAATCATTCAATACATCAAAACGGGACCTATGGCGTTCGAAATGACTTATTGAATAAAGCTGTTACTGGTTCCGGTGATCATATTTTTCGCAATGATGGTAATGGCCATTTCACAGATGTAACGAAAGAAACGGGAATCAATAGTTCCATACTCGGTTATGGTCTTGGTATTACTGTGGCTGATATTGATATGGACGGTTATCCTGATATATATATCGGGAATGATTTTCACGAGAATGATTACATGTACATCAATCAGCGTAACGGAACGTTCAAAGACGAACTCAATAAAAAGCTGATGCACACGAGCCGCTACACGATGGGCGTAGATGTGGCTGATGCTACGAATGATGGCTTCCCTGAAATTATCAGCATGGATATGCTTCCATATGATCCTTATATTCTAAAGAGATCGGAAGGCGAGGATACCTACGATATTTTTAATCTTAAAATCGGACTTGGATTTAACTATCAGTATACAAGGAATAACCTTCAATACAACAGGCGTAATGGTATGTTCAGTGAGGTGGGGCTCTATGCAGGCGTTGCAGCAACAGACTGGTCCTGGTCACCATTGTGGTTCGATTTTGATAATGACGGGTTAAAAGATTTGTTTGTATCCAATGGCATTCCCCGGCGGATGAATGATATTGATTTTATTGATTTTATTTCCAACCAGGAAATACAGGAAAAAATGCGGTCACCAAACAAGGAACAGAAAGACCTGGATTTGATTGACAGGTCCCCGCAAATAAAAATACCCAACCGGTTTTTTAAAAATAACGGAGAGATGAGTTTTACAGATCTGGGAGACCGGATTGGTAATGAAAAAAGCACTTATTCTAACGGTGCCGTATATGCTGATTTTGACAATGACGGAGATCTGGATGTGGTGGTAAATAATATTGATGAACCTGCCATGTTGTATGAAAATAAAAGCGCTGACAATAAAAGCAAGGCGTTCGTTGAGATCAAATTAAAAGGTCCTGCGCAGAATATTAATGCCGTTGGATCCAAAATAATCATTTATGCAAATGACGGGATCCGCACATATGAAAAATTCCCGGTAAGAGGATTTTTATCAAGTTCTGAAATTCCCATCCATATTGGATTGGATAAGGCAAAAGTTGATTCTGCATTCCTTATCTGGCCAGATAACAGTTATCAATCCATAAAACTCGAACCGCTGGATACGATCATCAGCTTCGGTTACCAGAAGGGATTACCGAAATTTGATTATGATAAATTCAAAAGTTTTTATAAGAATCCAACAAGGCCTGTTGAAGATATCACTGCAAAAACCGGTATTCAATACAGGCACAAGGAAAATACTTTTCATGAATTTGATCTTGAGCCGTTGATGCCACATATGTTGTCTACTGAAGGTCCCGGACTTACTGTTGCAGATTTCAACCACGACGGTCTGGATGATGTTTTTATTGGTGCATCAAAAAACGGGAAGAGTGCCGTTTATCTTCAGCAGAAATCTGGCAAATTTCTAAAGACGGTTCAACCTGCATTTGAAACGGATACCGGATATGAATATGTTGCTTCCTGCGCAGCAGATATTAATAATGATGGTTTTCCTGACCTGATAACCGCTAACGGAGGGAATGAATATAGTGGACAGAATGAACATCTTCGTCCGAGAATCTTTCTGAACGACGGCAAAGGAAATTTCAATCGCGATCTTTCGGCATTTGACAGCATTTTCGTAAATGCAGTTTCTATAGCGTCTATGGATATCAATGGAGACGGTTTTCCTGATTTATTTATCGGAGGACGATCTGTTCCATTAAAATACGGACAAATACCAAGGTCATATCTTTTGTTGAATAATGGAAAAGGAAAATTCATTGATGTTACAGATAAGCTGGCGCCGGGACTTTCCCATATCGGGTTTGTTACCAGTTCTCTGTGGTATGATATTGATCAGGATGGACAGAAAGATTTGCTTCTGTCGCTGGAGTGGGGCGGCATTGTCGCATTCATCAACCACAACGGCTCCTTTGTAAAAAAAGAACTGACGGATAAAAAAGGCTGGTGGAATTTTATTTTGCCTGTTGATCTTGATCACAATGGGAAAATAGATCTCATCGTCGGCAACCTCGGATTGAACAGTCGTTTAAAAGCATCAGAGAAAGAACCCGTGCGCCTTTATTATTATGATTTTGACGGCAATGGTAAAAAGGACCAGATTTTATCCTACTATATCAACGGACGTGAATTGCCATTTGCGAATAAGAATGAATTGCAAAAACAGATCCCGAGTATAAATAAGAAATTTCTTTATGCGGCAGATTTTGCAAAAGCATCTTTCACGGATATTTTTCCCAGGGAAGATTTAGATAAGGCAGATGTTTTTACAGCTAATTATTTTTCCAATGCGGTTTTAATGAACAGGGGAGATTTAAAATTTGATGTAGTAGCCTTGCCCTGGGAAGCACAATTATCTTCTTACAGGGATGCCGTTGTAATAGACGCCAATCATGACAGCCTGCCCGATATTTTACTTGTGGGGAATTATTATGAAAATAATATTCAAATGGGCAGGTATGATGCAGACTTTGGAACCATATTAATGAATCATGGTAACGGATCATTCAGCTCAGAAAGCCTTAACGGACTCCAGATAAGGGGTGAAGTGAGGCATATCAAAAAACTAAATGTAGAAGGCAGGGAAGCTTTCATTCTCGCGAGAAATAATGACAGTACGATGGTAATTCAATTCAAAAATTAGGTAACTGATTCCTCAAATCAGGCAGTGGTTATGTGTATACTTTAAATTCCTGGTCAAAATTTTTATTGAATATCAACTATTTACAAAGGGGACTGTTAAAAATAGGGTCTGAAACTTTGGGAATAAGCAATCAATCCACCTACCTTTGCCGTCCTTTAAATAAGCTATCGGGATAGCGATAGTAAATCAAAAACAGAATCATGAGCAAACTACATTTCACCACAAAACATGCGAACGAGGCTACTGTGCAACGTGATTGGTACGTTGTGGACGGTACTAATCAAACCGTTGGCCGCATGTGCGCGCGTATAGCAGCTATACTTCGCGGCAAGAACAAAGTCTATTACACTCCCCACGTTGACTGCGGCGATTTTATAATCGTCACCAATGCAGATAAAGTGGTGTTCTCGGGAAATAAACTGGAAGATAAGATCTACATCAATTTTTCAGGTTATCCGGGCGGAAAAAAAGAAGAGACAGCTAAAAACCTTTTGAAAAGGAGACCTGAAGCGATACTTGAAAGAGCCGTAAAAGGGATGCTTCCAAAAAACAAACTTGGGCGTAAGATGTTCAAGAAGCTGTTTGTTTATACAGGAACTGCGCATCCTCACGGTGCACAGCAACCGAAGGAATTAAAATTTTAAATTTCTCTTCATAATGGAAAAACAAAAACTTGCCACAGGAAGAAGGAAAGAAGCCGTAACACGCATTTTTCTTACAAGAGGCAGCGGTAAAATAACGATCAACGATAAGGATTACAAAGAATATTTCTCACTGGCTTATTTACAGAACCAGGTGGATCTTCCGTTGAAAACGATCGAGTCTGTCGATAAATTCGATATACAGGTCAACGCAACAGGCGGTGGTATCAAGGGTCAGGCAGAAGCCTGCAAACTGGGAATTGCCAGGGCCCTGCTTGAAGTAAATCCTGAATTTCGTCCGGCTCTGAAAGCTGCCGGCCTTCTTCGTCGTGATCCAAGATCTGTAGAACGTAAGAAACCAGGACGCAAGAAAGCGAGAAGAAGCTTCCAGTTCAGCAAACGTTAATTTATTTAATTCAAATCAGTTGAAAGCCGGGTTCCGCGACCAGGCTAAAAGTTTAATCTTATGGAACAAAATACTTCACTTCAGCAGCAGTTATTGGAAGCCGGTGTGCATTTCGGTCACTTGAAGAAAAAATGGAACCCTAAAATGTTGCCATACATCTTCGCAGAGAAGAAAGGCATCCATATCATCGACCTGAATAAAACGACGGAAAGTCTCCAGGAAGCATCTGCTGCTTTGAAACAAATTGCCAAATCCGGTAAGAAGATCATGTTTGTCGGCACCAAAAAGCAGGCAAAAGAAATTGTTACCGAATGTGCAAAAAGAGTCTCGATGCCATTTGTTACTGAACGCTGGCTGGGAGGAATGCTTACGAATTTTAATACTGTCCGTAAGAGTGTTAAGAAAATGCAGAGCATTGAAAAAATGCTGACAGACGGAACTTTCGACAGCATTACAAAGAAAGAACGTCTTACACTGGCCCGTGATAAGGATAAGATGGAAAAGGTGCTGGGTGGTATTGCCCAACTTGGACGTGTACCTGCTGCGCTATTCCTGATTGACATCGGCCATGAACATATTGCACTGGCAGAAGCCAAAAAACTTGGCATCACCACATTTGGAATGGTTGATACGAATTCAGATCCGAACAAGGTCGATTTCGCTATCCCGTCCAATGATGATGCGACCAAATCCATCGCAATCATTGTAAACTATATCGCTGCTGCGATAGCTGAAGGTCTTGCTGAAAGACAGGCTGCGAAAGACGAAGATGTGGAAGAAGTAACGAGTGATGAAAACGAGAAGAAAGCAGCACGTATCCAGGCAGAGGCCGAGGTTGAAGCAAGCCGCGGAAGAGGAGAGAAGACTGCCAGAACACCAGGCGCTCCAAAACGCCGTGTTCCGAATACAGGTCGTCGTACAGGAGCGCGTTAATTTACGCTAAACGCTAAACGCTAAACGCAAAACGCTAAACGCAAAACGCGCTAAACAGAAAGTGGTATGGTATCCATACCGTAAACCAAATTCAATTAAATGTCAACAACAACTACCATTACAGCAGCCGAAATCAATAAGCTTCGCCAGGTAACTGGTGCAGGCATGATGGACTGCCGCAAAGCCCTTGTTGAAAGCGACGGGGATTTTGAAAAAGCAATTGATTACCTGAGGAAGAAAGGACAGAAAGTAGCCGCCCTCCGCAGCGACCGTGAAGCGAAGGAAGGTGTCATTATTGCTAAAACTACCGAAGATCATAAAACCGGATTAATTATTACCCTGGCATGTGAAACGGATTTCGTTGCAAAGAATGCCGAATTTGTTGCGTTTGCGCAGAGCATCATGGATGTTGCGATCAGCAATAATGTAAAATCGCTGGAAGAATTGCAGCATTCCAAACTGGGAAATGCAACCGTAGCGGATAAGATCAATGACCAGGTGGCGAAGATTGGTGAGAAAATTCAACTGACGCGTTTTGAAAGAATAGATGCAGAGGGCGTTTCTTCCTATATCCATGGCGCATACAGAATGGGCGTGTTGGTTGGGTTGAATAAGAATACGGCTCCTGCTCTTGAAGCCGGCAGAGAGGTCGCCATGCAGATCGCTGCAATGAATCCCGTTGCCGTGGACCAGGATGCGGTTTCACCTGAAATGATTGAAAGAGAAAAAGCAATCGTAACCGATCAGATCCGTAACGATCCTAAAATGGCGGGCAAACCTAACGAGATGATCGAAAAAATTGCCTTAGGGAAGTTGAATGCTTTCTTCAAAGAAAATACGTTAACGGCACAGCCTTTTGTGAAAGATCCTGCAAAAACAGTGGGTGATCACATGAAATCTGTTGACCCCGCACTTAAAGTGAATCAGTTTAAAAGAGTTCAACTAGGATAATAAAACCCGCCTTTTGGCGGGTTTTTCTTTATCATATTATTCCTCTTTCTTTGCAGTACTCAAACTCAAGTATGCTCCCAAAATACACCCGTGTGCTCCTGAAATTATCTGGTGAGGCCCTCATGGGAGATAAGAATTTCGGATTTGATAATGCTGTGATCGCTCAATATGCAGCTGATATCAAAACGATCGTAGATCTGGGAGTCCAGGTTGCTATCGTGATCGGAGGCGGTAATATTTACCGTGGCATGAACGAAAAGGAAACAGGCATTGAAAGGGCACATGGTGACTATATGGGCTTGCTTGCTACCGTCATCAATGGGATGGCTATGCAG
>DATHNR010000354.1:0-5849 GCA_035485835.1 Puia sp. | reverse complement strand
CGCTCACAGGACAAAAAGTTTTTAACAGTGTAGCACCGGGTTATGGTTTCGGACTTCGTATCAAGATGAATAAGAAAGACAGAACCAATATCGCAGTAGATTATGGAATCGGTGATGGATTTACAGGCATTTATTTTAATATCCGGGAAGCGTTTTAAGCTTAACGCTTAACGCTTAACGCGTAACGCTATTCTATTTGAAACTTATTCTGAAATATCTATACACGTAAAAAAATCCATACTCAGAAGAAATTAGTTCATTCAACCAAAGCTTTAAGCATTAAGCGTTTCGCGTTACGCGTTACGCGTTAAGCGTTACGCGTTGCGCGTTAAGCCTAAGAGGCTTTAGCCTTAGAAAGCTTTTTTAAAAAATCATAAGTTGCACCTATCTGGAAGTAAAAAGTGTTTGGGAGTTTTTCTTTATATGTAAAAGTCTTTTTTACATTATTTACCTCAAGAGTTGCCTGAATATCTGCAGGATTGACGGGCAATGCATAAGTAGGAGTAAAATTAAAAGTCCAGTTACCAGCAGTAAAATTAGCCGGAGCACTTAATTCGTAATCAAGAATCTGAAACTTATCTGAATTCAATACTTCACCGGAAAGTGTAACATTAACAGGTAAGGGTTTGCTGCTTCTGGGAATTTTGAAACGCCGGTTCTGATAATAAGAATTGTATGAATTTTGTGTTGCAGCATTCATTGTTAAAGTGGGCGTTATGTTGAAATTACCAATTGTGAATTGCTGTTGTAGAGAAGGGGAGGCCTGGTAATCCGGTATATGATTTCCAAATGTCCAGGTCAGGTTCAAACCGGGTTGGATAAAACTGAAAGAATAACTATTGCTATATTCAAGACTTCCCTTTTGTTCTGAAGTTACACTTCCGCTGTTTTTATTATAAACGAATCCTGATAGTGTTACGGATCCACTGTAATTTCCGGGGTTGAAACTGTAAGACCCGTCAAAAGTGTATTGGTTCACTTGCGGGGAAGGATCGTGTACGTTATATCCTACACTCAGATCAACCTGAAATCCCGATTTAAAAATATAGCTGATCTTGGGAGTTATAAGAGGAATTACACTTGAATCCTTACGCCCGTTAGTTACATCGTTAGACTGATATACCAGGTTTAATTCAAGGTGGGATGGGGTAGGCGCTGTGCTGTCTGAATCGTCTGCTTTTTTCAGTGTATCTTTTTTTATAATAGTTGTATCCTTTTGCAAAACCACCGGCTTATCCTGGGCAAATAAGGGATTAAAAAAAAAGATGCAGGAGAATAATATAACCAGCCGGCAAAAATTCGATTTCATACTGTTTAATGAATAATAAATCAGGATTCCGGAACCTGAATGGTATTCAGGAAATATACAGCAAATTTAAGTATGAACGACGCGGTTTACAGTAAAACAGATAAGGTTCGATTTTTTAAATTATGCAAAATCAATCATTTGAAACAAATATTCAATAAAAATTCATAATTTAAACTGGTGATATTGCATGGTGAGATAGTTTCGCTATATAAAATAATACAACATGAGATGGGCAGTATTGTCATTAATAATTTCTTTATCTGCTTGTAAGAACAGGAACCCGATCTGCTTAATTGATGCTACAGATATTCTGAAAGGCTCTTCAGGTAAATTAATTTCTATAAAGGATTCCAGCTTCAGAATAGTTGCCCTTTATGATGCAGGCTGGGACAGTTTGAAAGGAGGTGCATATCTTTTTTATCCAAATCAATTTTTGAAATCTTATACGTTTTATCAGAATAAAGTAGCGGTCTATACAGAAAATTACGACGAACATGGTTACCTGACCCATACGATGGGTAGTCCGATGGTGAATCGTGTTATCAATGAACTTGGTGAAGATTCGGCCTACGTGGAAGTTTATTTTTATAAACCGCTTAAATCTTATAAGCAGTTGAATATTAAAATCAACAATAATGCAGCAGTAAATTATACATTGCAGACCGACACAAATTATTCAAATATGCAGTCGGTAACATTCGGAATCAATACCAGCGGCCTTACACACATCAATATGTACTCCCAGATAAAATATCTCGATGAATGCTCGAAAGCGGAGCATATTCTGAGTGACTCATTATTCCTTATTAAAGATTCGCATAACGAACTGACTCCAGCAAATTCAAAATAAGAATTATTATTTCTCATTAAATTCCTTTGCAACCTTATTTAAATACGCCGGTGTGGAAGTTATTTTACCATTCTGAATAAGTATCCTGTATTTAAAACGCACCGTACTGTCTTTTTTAAGTTTTAA
The DNA here is from genome assembly GCA_035485835.1 of Puia sp. GTDB lineage: Bacteria > Bacteroidota > Bacteroidia > Chitinophagales > Chitinophagaceae > Puia. The sequence goes on along the minus strand of DATHNR010000354.1, from coordinate 3,564 downwards.
GTTAAAAGATGATTTGCCATTGGTAAATATTTTTTCTCCAAGAGGATTTGCCGCAAATAAACCATATCCCCTGGCATGCCAGAATGTTGGATAATCCGGATTAGAGGGATGATCAAAAATGGTAACGCTTACGGAGTCATTTCCGATCTTACCATAAACCTTACACCAGTCTGACCGGGTACTCCAGGCAGAATCGCCCTGTATCCCTTCGCTTGTCAGGTAATTTCCATTGGCAACAGAGTCCTTTTTTACAATGGTTATATTTCCTTTATTATCTGTAAACTGCTGATCTTTAAGTGTGGGAATTTGCAATTCATGTGTCAGTCTCAAGCCAAGCAGGCCGTCCTTCGCATCGGCAAATAGAATATCTGTATCTGCTTTCAGAATTGTTATGCGATCAATAATTCTTTCCTGTGTACTTCCACTGAATACATAAGTGGTTGTTTCTTCAATCAATACCTGGTTTTGCTGATTTACCCAGTTTGCATGATATCGCAGAATACCCACATGTCCACTGGAAATTTCCTGGATGCTGTCTGTTTTTATCCATCCGTATAATGATTTTTTTTCAGCAGGAATAGCGAATGAGTTGTTCCAGAAGTCGAGACCATTCACATTTTCGTAAGTAAACCATAACCCCACATGATGCGGGTGGTCTGTAGGTTCACCCGGCCTGGGATTCATTGGGAATCCACGTGTCACTATTGTGTTATTTGCGTCGTAAATAGGAAATAAAACTGGTTTCTCAAGACTGTCGGGGTACAAAAACCTGGTAAATAATCCAGGTCCGACAAATACATCGATCCTGTTTTCGTTTATTGCTTTAATTAATTTTACTTCTTCCTTTTGCTGGGCAGCTCCACAAAATGGTAAAAATAAAATGAATACCAGTAATTTCCTGCGTATCATATATTTCAAAGTGCACTTATTAATACTGAAATGGTTTACCCTCAGCCATAACATTTTGAGTTTTTTCGTCGAATGTTACTTTAACTCCGGTATGTATGGCTGCAGTCGTCATGATATTGGCGATGGAATGGCTATATCCGGCATCTACAGGTGCGTGAGGCTGTTTCCGGCTACGCACGCATTCCATCCAGTTTCGTATATGTGCCGACGTTAGAGGGTCTCCTCCTGTATTAGCAGAGGTAACAACTTTTCCGGTGTTTGATAATTCCATCTCAGGAAGTAAGTTGGCCTGCATATGCATGGCATCTGCAAAATGCTGTGTAAGGCCGCCGGTAGGAGTAACCTTGTTCGTATTAAGATTAATTTCCCCGCCATTTGAATAATAAATTTCAGTTGGATTATCGTCACCATTATCCATACGTGATTGGAAGCTGACCTGAAATCCTGTAGATGGATCATCTACGGGTCCGTAGTCAAATGCAGCTGTAAGGGTGTCCCAGTTTTTTCTTCCATCTTTCCACATATATATTCCACCATTGGCAACTACAGAGCGCGGGTGCTGCAATCCGGTGAACCAATGCACTGTATCAATCTGATGACTCATCCATTGTCCTGGAAGGCCTGATGAGTATGGCCAGAACAAACGGAATTCAAGATAATAACGTGGGTCGAATGGAACGACTGGCCGGTTGATAAGGAATCGTTTCCAATCCGTATCTTCTTCTTTTAAAAGAGGAACGAGATCCGGTCTACGCCATCTTCCGGGCTGATTTACATTCCAGGTAAGTTCAACCATTACAATATTTCCAAATTTGCCTGAACGTATAAATTCATTTGCAGCCTGGTAATTGGCGCCGCTTCTTCTCTGTGAACCGATTTGAACAATTTTGTCCGACGCTTTTATTACTTTCAGGGCAGCCCTGTTATCTTCCATTGTTTCAGCAAAGGGTTTTTCAACATATGCATCACAACCGGCTTCCACGGCCTGTATTGCGTGACGTGCATGCTGAAAATCAGCCGTGCTGATGAATACAGCATCTACCAGTTTTCTGTCGTATAACTCTTCATTATTTCTGCATGCTATGATATCATGTTGCATTTTCGCCTTCCATTGCGCTGCTCCTTCTTCACGACGCCTGCTCCAGATATCAGAAACAGCCACTATATCGAAATTCATTTCTTTATAATGATTCATAAAGCTGGGCATATGGGAGGCTCTGTGCCGATCAGAAAATCCGACGACTCCGACTCGTACACGGTCGTTGGAACCCATGATCCTCTTGTAGCTGGAAACAGTCCACCCACTCTTTGCGACCAATATTCCGGTACCTGCCAGCGCTGATTTTTTTATAAATGCACGTCTTGAATTTTTCATTGCCTTTTATTTACATTCTCTGATAAAGGTAGGGGATTGTAAAAAAAATGGATCAGCAATCACATAATACTGACATTCCCGGATTATGAATCTTACATGAAAAACCGAGCCTGTGTAAGGGTCGGTGAGGGATATGATTTGCAGGAGAGAATTAAACCATTTTAGGCACTTCATCCAGGACTTTCCGAAGAAATTGGGTGGATTCGTTCTTTTTGGAATTGGCCATGTCGTACAGGGTGATCTTGTCTAGCAGCTGGTCGACTGTAAATTGAATCATCTGCCATAAGGAACGTGCGGAGCAATCAACTGAATTTGTACAAAGATTTACTGAACCCGTATGCTGACCGCAAAAATCCTTATCATATAGTACGCCACCCAGGGCCTGGAGGACGTATTTTATTTTAATTTCTTTTGAGGGTTTTGCTAATACATATCCACCTTTATAACCGGGTGTACTATTGATAAACCCTGCCATGCGAAGGGTTCTGGTAAGCTTGGCTACATAATGACTACTCAGGCCTTCGGCCTTACTGAGCTGAGGAATACTCATTCCATCTTCCGTTGCACAACCTGCAATACGAATGAGGACGCGTAAACCGAATTCTTCCTGTGCAGTAATTTTCATAAAATGTTTTTCATAATGCTAAGAATCGTTCATTTCCAAATTCAATTATTTCCCAATTGCTTTAAGCTTTAGGCTTTGGGCTTTAAGCTTTTTAAAGCCACCCTAATTCCAATTGTGCTACTTCGGACATCCTTGATTTATCCCAGGGCGGATTCCATGTAACTGCAACATGAACATCATTAACGCCTTCTATTTCTCTTAATTTCTGATCTACTTCCACAGGAAGTGTTTGAGCAGCAGGGCAACCGGGTGCTGTTAGTGTCATTACGATCTGTATATTATTGATTGGAAGAATATTTATTTCATAAATCAATCCCAATTCATAAATACTCACCGGAATTTCCGGATCAAAAACAGTTTGTAATTTTTCAATTACTTTTTCTTTTAAATCTTCCATTTCCTAATTTTTTGAAGGAACAGAATCCTTAATCTTATATGCCAGCGCGTAATGTTTCATTTGTTTAACCATACTCAACAACCCGTTTGACCTCGTCTGTGCCAGGTGTGTTGTCATTCCGATTTCTCTGATAAAATCTAACCTGGATTCAATAATTTCATCCGGCGTTCTTCCTGACAGAACCCTTATCAGCATACTGATCAGTCCTTTTACAATCATCGCGTCACTATCTGCCGGGTAGAATAATTTTCCATCCTT
>DATHNR010000353.1:0-2745 GCA_035485835.1 Puia sp. | reverse complement strand
CGGATTAACATCAGGTGGGGAGGATACTCTACCGTCGAGGCCGCATTAAGTGGTATCAGGTTTATAGCTGCATCCGGGATTAAATATGATTTTGTGAATCTGTTAACCGGGCAGGACTATCCCATAAAATCTGCCAGTTATATTTCTGATTTTCTTCGTAAAAATATCGGCCATGAATTTATTTTATTTAAAAAATTCAATACCGAGTGGGTTGAAGCCAGGTCAAGAATAGAAAAATACCATTATACCGAATTGCCCTTCAGAGGCAGGCACCGGCTTGCAGCCCTTGTTAATTATTTTGCACCTAAACGTAAATTTCCGGTTAACCTGGAGCTCGTTGGGAAAGAAACTTTTTGGACACTCAGTCTCGCTTGTGCAGTATATGTTATGAACTATCTCGATTCACACCAGAAATTAAGAAGGTTTTTAAGGTATACCTGGGGCAGCGATGAGTTTATTTTTCAAACGATCATCATGGGTTCCCCGTTTAAGGACAAGGTGATCAACAATAATTATCGCTTCATTAACTGGCCGTTAACAGGATCCCGGCCTAAAGTATTTGTTACGGAAGATTTTGACAAAATCATGGCATCAGATGCTCTTTTTGCCAGAAAATTCGATATCAACACGGATGAAAATATACTTGCACTATTAGATAAAGCCAATGGAGTTTTTCCATAAATTCATTCATGGCTTATTTGATCGAATTAAAATCTTTTACTGACATAAGGGGACGATTAACGGTGATGGACAAGGAACTTCCTTTTGAATTCAAAAGACTTTATTATATAAACGAAGTATCAGAAGAGTCTGAAAGGGGCGGGCACGCACATCACCTCACTAAAGAAGCCATATTTTGTGTGCATGGAAGTTTTACAGTGTTCATAAATAATGGCAAAAAAAAAGAAGAATTTCTTTTGAATGATTATACCCAATGCTTAATTGTTGAGCCCTTCGACTGGCACCTGGTATACAATTTCAGCCCCGGAGCCATATTAATGGGTGTATCCTCCACGCACTATGATCATAGCGACTATTATTTCGAAGAACCCAAAATCCTGTAGGAGTACCTTATGGATATTGCAGATATTTCCCTGATTGGAAGCGGCATTGCCTGCACAGTTACTTTAATAGAGGTATTGGAGAAATTATTAAATAGTCCCCTCAGTACAAAAAAACTTTCCATCGCAGTTATTGAAAAGCACCATGAGTTATGGAAAGGTATACCGTATGGCGCCCGCTCATCGGTTAATGCGCTAACCATTACCAGTATTCATGAATTTATTCATGAACCCGAACGACCCCTGTTTTTTGAATGGTTAAAATCAAATAAGAATGACTGGATTTCTTATTATCGGGAGCATGGAGGTAAAATGGCTGAGAGCTGGCTTCATAACAATCTCTCCTCAATCGAAAATGAGGAATGGGAAAGCATTTATCTTCCCCGTTATTTATTTGGAAATTATCTTTCACAAAAATTTATTCATTTATTAAAAGCTGCAGAAGAAAAACAACTTGTTGAAATCAAATTAGTACAGGCTGAAGCCATAGACCTACAGGTTCTGGCAGACGGCCTGCATGAAATCGTTCTCGAGCATCCGGACAAAACCTCATCAAAGATCATATCCCGTAAAGTTGTCGTGGCCACAGGCTCTCCACCCGTAAAAAAAATGTATGCGATTACCGGTGATAAGACTGTTTATGTTAATGATATTTTTGAGCCATCAGTTAGTGAAAACATAAACAGGGTTTTAACAAATTTGAGAAATGCAAGTGGGGCCGGGGAAAGAAATATTTTAATTATCGGATCTAACGCGGGCTGCATTGAATTACTTTATTTAATCCAGGGGATGGCTGAAGTCAGAGAATTGATCAATAAAATTGTCATTATCTCCCCCAGCGGATCATTGCCCTTTTATACTTCAACTGAAATACTTGCTGATCATCCCACGCCAAACCTGGATAAAGTAAAGTCCTCCGGTGATTATACAATAGAAGAATTGGTTGAAGGAGCGGAGCTCGATATAGCATTGGCCATGCAAAACGGAGCCCATATGGACTACGTTGCAACGATCATAAATAAAACGATCGCGCTTCTGGAAGTATTAAATGAAGATTCAAAAAGACTTTTTTTTGGTATTTATGCCATCCGGTTACACAATATGTTCAGGCGGGCAGGACCGGAATACAGGAACGCGGCACAGTTATTAATTGATTTCCAGAAAGTAATCATGGTAAAGGGGAGTTTTTTGAATTTCTGTTCTTCAGAAAAAGGGAATTATTTAAACTACTTTGATATTGAAACGGCTCGGGAGAAAACATTTCCTTTGGATTTTAAGGCGATCATTAACTGTAGCGGATCGGCTGATCTTGACAGTTCTTCTTCAAGACTTTTGTTTAACCTGGTCAATAAAAATATCTGTCGGATGAATTTATCTCGAAAAGGTTTTGAGGTGAATGAAAAATTTGAAGCCGCTCCCAATATTTATATCATGGGACCATTACTGGGTGGCAATGTGAATAAGATCATCCATTTCTGGCAACTGGAAAACGCTGCAAGATTAACTTATCTCGCTCCTTACCTGGCTGGGGAATTACTCTGAATATTGAAATAAAATTTACTTTTTCAAATTAATAATTTCAGTCTCCGAACCTGGCGAAAAGGATAAAGAGGGGTGAACTATTTGAAAAGTCAGGGTTGCTGAATTTGCTGTCAGATTACTTATTTCATAGGTTCTTTTAGCT
>DATHNR010000352.1:0-4218 GCA_035485835.1 Puia sp. | reverse complement strand
AACCGGAAATAAAAGGGCATTGGGAAAAATCTATCATTCCTGCTGCACGCGTCAGATACCTCGGAGAAATTCACGAAAGCATTTCAGAATATAATAAGCTGGTGGAAGATCAGTCAGCCATCGCATCTGTCTTATACAAATTATCAGGGGCCTTGGATGAATTGAAAAAACAAAATGCCAGCGCGACACTACTTCAGGAATTGGAAGGGCGGATAAATCATTATGAAAATCTGCTGACACCTGTAAGCCGCAAGCTGATTAAAAACTGGCCGGATAAAATAAAATCCTACGAAGCCGATGAATATATTTATCATGTAAGGAACCAGGAAATCAGGCAGTCATTATACACAACCAGTTTATCAGGAACGCGTATACCCAAACTTCTTCTTCCAAAATTCAAAGACTGGGGTGACATACTTCGCTGGCAGGCCCAGGAAAATGTGCCAGGCTCATTTCCATTCACTGCCGGTTCATTTCCTCTGAAACGGGAAACGGAAGATCCGACAAGGATGTTTGCCGGAGAAGGTTCACCCGAAAGAACAAATAAAAGATTTCACTATCTGTCGGCATCACAGAATTTCATCAGACTGAGTACGGCATTTGATTCTGTTACTTTATACGGCGAAGATCCAGATCCACGCCCCGATATTTATGGAAAGGTTGGAAACAGTGGCGTAAGTGTGTGTACTGTGGATGATGCAAAAAAATTGTACAGCGGATTTGATCTCTGCGATACAAAAACATCGGTGAGTATGACCATCAACGGTCCGGCCCCGATGATCCTTGCATTTTTTTTGCATGCTGCCATTGACCAGGAATGTGAAAAATATATTACATCGAAGGGAATCTGGAATGAAGTAAATCAGAAGCTTCTTCAAAAATTTGGAAACGAAAAAACACCGCTGTATCATGATGCGGAATCTGCCGGTTTACCCGAAGGGCATGATGGTCTGGGATTGAAACTGCTTGGTATCAGCGGAGAAGAAGTTTTATCACCCGAAGTTTACAAAGAACTAAAAGCAAAAGCACTTCACCAGGTACGCGGAACAGTACAGGCAGATATTCTGAAAGAAGATCAGGCACAGAATACCTGTATTTTTTCGACGGAATTTGCACTCAAACTGATGGGAGATGTGCAGGAATATTTCCTGGAGAATGAAGTTAGAAATTTTTACAGTGTTTCCATATCAGGTTATCATATTGCGGAGGCCGGTGCCAATCCCATTACCCAGCTTGCATTTACGCTGGCAAATGGATTTACATATGTGGAATATTATCTGAGCCGCGGTATGCAGATAGATCAGTTTGCTCCCAATCTCTCTTTCTTTTTTAGTAATGGAATGGATCCTGAATATAGTGTGATCGGAAGGGTTGCAAGACGCATTTGGGCCAAATCGATGAAATACAAATACAAAGCGAACAAGCGAAGCCAGATATTAAAATATCACATACAAACCAGCGGTCGCAGTTTACATGCGCAGGAAATTGACTTCAACGATATCCGTACAACGCTTCAGGCTCTCTATGCGATTTATGATAATTGCAATTCACTGCATACAAATGCATATGATGAGGCCATCACCACTCCGACGGAAGAAAGTGTGCGCAGAGCGATGGCCATACAGCTGATCATCAACAGGGAACTGGGAACTGCCAAAACAGAAAACTTTATTCAGGGATCTTTTCTGATCGAAGAATTGACGGACCTGGTAGAAGAAGCTGTGATGAAAGAATTCGATCGACTCACGGAAAGAGGTGGTGTGCTTGGTGCTATGGAAAGAATGTACCAGCGGAATAAAATTCAGGAAGAGAGCATGGTCTATGAAAGCCGGAAACATAACGGGGAATTGCCTATCATAGGTGTGAATACTTTCCTGAAAAACGGTGGATCCAAAACCATCATACCCAACGAAATCATCCGCAGTACTCCGGAAGAAAAAGAATGGCAGATCAACAACCTCAACAAGTTTAAAAAAATAAATAAAGAAAAGTCTGCAACTGCCTTGCAAACCTTAAAGAAAGCTGCGGTTCAAAATGAAAATCTTTTTACCTGCCTCATGGAAACCGTAAAATACTGCAGTCTCGGAGAAATAACCCATGCGCTATATGAAGTGGGCGGACAGTATCGTCGAAATATGTAAAAAAGCTTAAAGCTTAAAGCCTAAGGCCTAAAACCAGTGTGAGAGTATGAGAGTGGGAGAATGTGATTCGATAAACAATACACGATACACGGTCAACGGTCATCCGTCATCCGTCATCCGTCATCATTCACGCAGTAATCCCTTCAACCTGCTCCTTGATTTCTTTTTTACTCTGATGAAGTTTGTGTGCCAGTTTTTCAAACAACTCATCTTCCCTGCCTTCCATAAAACTAAGATCGGCATCCGTAATCGTTGGATTGAACTCTTTTACCTTTTCCATCAGTTCATGCCAGGATCCTTCCAAATTGATTAATTTTTCCATGATCAGTAATTTAATTACCACCATTCGTCAGATCCCGTGTACTACGGATCAGGCCGATACCTGCAAAAAAGAAAAGTAATCCAAGTATACCATAAACGGCGACCGACTTCGCACTATGGTTTGTTGAGGTATTTCCCTGAACGAAATTGTAAGCAGCTAAAATGAGGCCTGCAATACCCAATATGGTCAATATGACCCCGAATAGTCGTTTTTCCATTGTGATAGTTATAAACTCTAAAGAAATTGTTATGAACTGAATATTCCTGTCCCTCATTTTCTGATATACATTATAATCCTCCTGCTATAGTGCAAAGAGCATGCCTCGGAAGCTTAACGCGCAACGCTTAACGCGCAACGCTTAACGCTTAACGCAAAACAGTCAACAGTATTTCAAGCAAAGGGGAAGGCGCAGGGAAGTTGTGTTCTAACCGGCCGTTATACTTTCAAGACGGTTTTTCATCTCTTTTTCAATTTTGTAAAGTTTCAGAGCCGACATTCCTAACAACTCATCGTCCCTGCCTCCCATGAATATAAGATCCGCGTCCATGATCTCCGGATAGAATTCATTAATCTTCTCCTTGAGTTCCTGCTGGGTTTCTTCCAAATTAATTAATTTTCCGTGTTCATTTATTGAACTACGGTTCGTCAGATCCTGTTCACTCCTGAGGCTCGTCAGATCCTGCGTATTCCTGATCAAACCGATTCCGGCAAAAAAGAAAAGTATTCCCTGGATACCATAGATAGCCACTGAAATGACACTATGGTTGGGTGCGGCATTGACCCGCACTAAATTATAAATAGCCAAAATGAGGCCTGTTACGCCCAATATGGTTATTATGAATCCGAATAATCTCTTTTCAATTGTGATTGTGAATGTGATAAACTGAATATTTCTATCCATTGTGGTATTTATAAATTGACAGACTTCCTTTTTGAAATTATGCAAAGAGCATGCCTCTGCCTTTAGCTATTAGGATTATGGAATATGATATATAGTGTATTGTTAATGGTGTACAGTATTTTTACTATACACCATTAACAATACAGTAGCAACGGTCAACCGCTATCGTTCAACGATACAAGACCTGGCATTTTTCGCAGAAAAATGTTCTGCGATGCGTAATTCCCACGTATTTCCTGATTACTGGTGTATGGTCACGTGGACAGGTTTTTTTCGTATAAATGAGCCAGTTTTTTTTCAGCATAAATTCTCTTTTCCAATTCAGAAAATCAAAACTGTAATTCCGGGCTTCACGCACCAGAACTGATTTTATTTTCAGGGGAAGTTTACCAACCAGGGATTCCGGATGAACATGTATTCTGAAGAGAACTTCATTCTTGATAATATTTCCCACACCAGAAAATATTTGCTGGTCCAATAGCGCGTCAGAAACATTTTTATCCGGGATTTTATTCAGCTTCAGGCTTGCTTTCCGGGAACTCCAGGAATCACTCAATACATCTGCACTGAAATCATAAACTTCATTCAAAGGCTCTTTAATCAGTTTAACAGAGCAGGTATAGAAATTAATTTCTCCCTTTTTGAAGCCAAGAGAAAGACGAAGTGAGGTTGTTTTTCTTTCGTTGATCAGGTAACTCCCAAACATCAGAAAGTGGATTCGGATTGTAAAATCATCAAAACAAAGGAGCAGCTGTTTACCCCAGGTTTTTATATCTCCGATTTTCTTATTTACCAAAATCGATTTTTCAATCTTACTATTTCCTGTTGCAGTTAAAATCTTTTTCCCGATGAAT
>DATHNR010000351.1:0-3583 GCA_035485835.1 Puia sp. | reverse complement strand
AAATACCCAATAAAATGTTAATACGAAAAGTTTCTTAGTTGGATGTGCTTTTTAATGTTTCAGCTATATAAAATATAGTGTTTAATGCGGTATGTTATAGTTTAATTAATTTATTTTTTTCATGCAACACCGCTGATACCTAACTGCTTGACTTTACCAGGTGATCAGGTATATATTGGGTAGAATATCAGATTATCCAACTCAAAAACGATTATGTATGAAAACAAAATTAGCAGGTCTCATCACCCTGTTTGTGCTGCTCGCACAATTGCATGTAAGAGCCGACAATGGCCCTGCAACCGTTAGTGAAAAACTTATTAAAGCCTTTCAGACTGCATTTCCCATGGCTGAAAAGGTGGACTGGAAGGAGAATGGGGATCATTATTTCGTTCATTTTAAAGAAAACAATGTGGTCTCTGAAATCGAATACGACCACGATGGAAATTTTATTGAATCAGAAAGATATTATAAAGATCTTGGCCTGATTCCCATTCATCTGGCCTGGGAGCTACACAAAAAGTTTCCTGATAAGACTGTATTTGGCATTACAGAAACAAATACTGAAGCTGAAACCTTTTATTATATAAAACTTGAAGACAGCAAGGGGTGGATGACTGTAAAAGGCTCATCCGACGGCATCTGCCAGGTGGTTGAAAAATTTAATAAACAGCTATAATCGGGGTCGCTTAGATGAAGACCATGTACCTGGGTAAACAGCCGGCGGTTGTTTACCTTTTTTATTTAAGGGCATGAAATTTTTAAATAGCATAGATTCCTTCAAGATAATCCTTTTGAAGAATCTTGCTTAGTTTTTTGCAGAGTACTTTAAAATCATCCGGCTTGGTAACAAACCATCTGGCTCCCAGCTGCTGCGTTTTGGTTATATCATTCAAATTTTTCGATGTAGTGAAAATAACAACGGGTATATCTTTATAAGTTTCCTGATTTTTTAAATGAACCAGGCATTCAAAGCCATTCATCACGGGCATATTCAAATCCAAAAAGATGTAGTCAGGCGGAGGCGGCAATTCCAACTTTCTGAATGCTTCCTGACAATTGGAAGTCAATTCGCAATGAAGTCCGGGCTGAACGATATGAATGGCATCCCGAAAAAACAGCTGGTCATCAGGATCGTCATCAATCAACATAACTCTTTTGGGATGGCTCATCGGAATTGAAATTAAGGTATATTGAACAATCAGGGTTCAAATAAAGACGGAAAATACATAGAAAATATGGCTCCGGATCCGATATTTCCGGAGGCTGAAATAAACCCTTTATGATTACGCATTATTTTTTTACAAATAGCCAATCCGATACCGGTTCCCGGATATTCCTGCCTGTTATGAAGTCTCTGAAAAAGTTCGAAAATCTGGTTTTCATACAATTGATCAAAGCCAATTCCATTGTCACTGATGCTTATTTTCCAATACAAATTTTTGGTATCCGCGCCTTCAAAAGACAGTTCCTTACCGTCCAGTTCTTCAACCGATATCTCAATGGCAGGCCTGACATCCGTTCTGCTGTATTTAATGGAATTTGCGATCAGATTCGTAAATAGCTGGTTTATCTGAAGCGGAATACTCATTAATACAGGTAATGGTTGGCTCTCCAGGCGGATATTTTTTTGTTCTATAGTTTCTGCAAAGTCAGTTTTTACTTCAAGAAAAACCTTATTGAAATCTGTCAGCTCAAAAGCAGCCCTGATGTTACTTGTTTGGGAATAAGAAAGAAAGGCGTCAATCAGAATTTCCATCCTGTCGGCAGCAGAAATAATCCTTTGAAAATAATCCAGTGATGATGGCGATAAAATTCCCTGATCCAGATCTTCAATCCGTTTTGAAAATGCTTTGATTTTCCGGATGGGTTCTTTCAAATCGTGACTTGCAATATAATTGAAGGATGCTAATTCTGAATTAGTCTGTTCCAGCTCACTAACGGTTTTGTTAAGAACAAAATTGGCATAATTCAGTGACTGGGTTCTTTCAAAGACTTTTTTTTCCAGCTCCTGAACGAAATGTTTTTTTTCTTCCAGGGCGATTTTCTGGGGGGAGATATCCGCCACGGTACCATACATTCTAAGAATATTCCTTGCATTGTCACTTAATATTTTACCGATTACATTTATCCAGTGAATGGACTCGTCGGGCCATATCAGGCGGGCTTCATAATTAAGCGAACCTGTTTTAAATGAATTTTGCACTGCTTCATTCCTGATGTGTTTGTCTTCGGGATGAAACCTGTCCAATAAATTCTGATGTGAGGTATTTTGTGCATTTTGATATCCGAATATTTCAACCAGTCTTTCAGAACTGAGAAAATGTTCGTTTTGTAAATCCCAGTCAAATGTTCCTAAATGGGAAGCTTCAATAGCCAGTCGTGACCTGCTTTCCGATTCCTGTAACAGATTTCGGGCAAGCACCTGCTCAGATACGTCATAACAAAAAACAAGGATACCTGCTGTTTCACCCGAAACATTTTTTAAAACCTGGCAAATAATGTTGATGTAAATCTGTTGGGGAGATTCTCCACGTTCAACCTGGAGCGGCATTTCCTTCCCTATAAATGGTTCCCCTGTTTTATACACTTCATCCAGAATTTCAAAATAACCTTGTCCCATGGATTCCGGTACGGCTTTCCTGATAGGCATGTTTACGGGATTTCGGCCACCGATGAGATCCTGGACCTGCTGATTTGCAAATTCAAATACATGTTCAGGTCCTTTTAATATGGCAAGCATGGCAGGAGCCTGCTGAAAGAAATTATGGATCACTGCCTGTCCGTCTTCTGCCTGCAATCTTAATCGGGTTTCACTTCGCAAGCGGAAATAAGTTCCTGAGATCAATAAAATCGCCAGAAATGAAAATACCAGTGAATACAGGGGAACCAAAAAAGCCGACCTGTCTTTTTCCTGGATTTTCAGGAGTAACTGATCGTTCTCGTCACGCCTCATTTCTGCGAACAGGATTTGCATTCTGTTAAGAATGGATTGACCTTCGGTTACAAAACCTGACAAGTCCGCTGAAATTTTCTCCGCCTTGATGCGTTCTCCATGCAGATTCTCCAGCCATTTCTTTATTATTAAATTAAGCTGAAGAATTTTGACATGCTGTCCCTTGTTTCCATATGTTAATGAATCCAATTCATTTAACAACTGATATGCCATGAGTGAATCCCTCAGAATCTGATTTTTGAATTCATCATTATTTACGCGGATAGAATCCTGAACTTTTTTCTCGGCTCTTCTCAAAGAAGTTAGAGTTTCTCCGAGTTTTAATCTGACAAGGTTTGCGTGGGCAACGAAACCGGAGGCTTGGTTTTGTTTGGTAATTCTTTTATAGGAGATAAAAGAAGCAAATGCGAGGAAAACAATAATGATAACGAAAATCAAATCAGAGAACACCCTTCTGTTTTTCATCTTCCCTGCCTCTTTATAAGACAATTTAAGAATTAAATCAGTTCCGGATATATATTAAGAGACTTTAAAAATGAATATCTTTCCAGATAAAACTGGTAACATGATCCGTATTGGTTTGATCCGGGAAACGAAGATTCCGGCGGATAACAGGGTTGCACTTATTCC
>DATHNR010000350.1:0-3583 GCA_035485835.1 Puia sp. | reverse complement strand
AGAGTTGGCGCATCGGGTTCGGTTTCGAATGCAGAAAGATAAAGCCCGGTATGTGCCGGAGGAATAAAAGCCGCAACAGCCCAGCCCCTTTCACACAGACGCATTTCGCCTGTTTCCACATCTATACCGATGCCCCGCCGGCCAGGAAGTTCATAGAGGGAGCCTCCTTCGGGCAAAAGGATCCAGTCTGATTCATCAACTGGTAACGCATCCCATCCACTGCGTCCGCAGGCATAAAGAGAAATGTCTTCAAAAATATTTCCTTCTCCGTCTGAATATAAAATATAAGGCGACATCACTGCAAATTTACGAGTTTGCTGCGGCAGTAGTCGTTAAATTCATCTTCCGGGGCATCCGGCTCATCATCATCCAGTACTTCTTTCTGAATTAATTTATTATCCTTGAAATCGAGGGTCAGCAAACCGTCTTTCAATATCACAGATTGGAGTGAAGTCCAGGGGAATTTTTTTTTGAAAAGAGAATTGATTACGAGGCCTTCTGAATAAAATCCGATTTCGAGTGGATATTTGGCCTGCGCTTCCAGAATTGCAAAAAAAATAAAGGGCAGGGACATCCATTGAAGATAAGGCATGCCCAGCCAGAAAAGAGCAGCTGCCAATAACCAGTTCCTGAATTGCATTTCTTTTTTCTTCCCGAAAGAATAAAGATTCACAACCAGGCCCAGAATAAGGATGATGGCTGAGGTGGTCAGAAAGCCACTAAATCCATTTCGGATTTGAGTATAACAGAAACTTATGGTGGAAAAAATTAATAGTAAAACACTTACCAGGTCGGTTTTCCGTGCATTTTCCCTTTTAAGGATTACTACATAGTCGTAGTGCATTCCGGTTCTTTACTTATATGAGGCTGTGGATTGGCGGCCACCAGCATATTGCTCAGCTTCCATAAGATCCTGGCGCCGATAGTAGCATCTAAATTACTTTCACCAACTGCAATCTCAACCAGGTCGAATCCAATAAATTTACGACCGCTTTCAATAATTTTTTTAACGAGGTAAGTAATTTGTTCCACTTCAAATCCTCCGTTTACCGGGGTTCCTGTGTGTGGACATAATTTCGGATCCAGTCCGTCAATATCAAAACTAAGATAAACTGAAGCGGGGAGTTGTTGTACGATTTCATCCACGATCGTTCGCCAGGTTTGACCTTCAAATAGTTTCTCCTTTATATTCCGGTCGTAAAATGCGACTACCCGTTGATTATTATTTCGGATATAATTGAATTCTTCCTCACTGTAATCACGCACACCCACCTGAACCAGTTTGTTAATCTGTGGTATTTCCTGGAGCGCATTGAACATAATACTCGCGTGACTGTGATCAAAATTTTCATAAGATTTACGCAGGTCACAATGTGCGTCTATCTGAAGTATTCCAAATTCTCCGTGTTTCTCTGCAATGGCTTTGAGATAACCAAGCGAAACGCTATGATCTCCGCCAAGAAGGACGACAAGCTTTTCTTCCATCAACAGGCTCTTGGTTTGTTCATAAACCCATTTATTCAGAATAGCGCTTCCTTCGTTTATTTCTTTAAGAGATTTACACATGAAGCTGTTCTTCTCAATCTCTTCGCCCTTCGAGATATAATTGATATAGAGCTCTGCTTCCTTGCGCAGGTAATCGCTCTTCATTAGCACTTTCCTGTCGGGATGCCGCATGAAAATACCCTGATTCCAGGCATTACCAGATTCATCATCAAAAACATCTACCTGCATGCTGGCATTAAAAATATGCTCGCCTGCACGGGAAGTTCCTGATCCGGCGCTGACTGTTACTTCCCATGGAATGGGTAAAATAACCAGCCTGGCTTCTTCTTCTGTGAAAGGGAGTCCAAAAATTGTATTTTTTGGATTACTTGCGATATTGGAATCGAAGTGGGATAAATCTGTCATGTTTTAATTTCTGCCTTGGAACGGCTGGCAAAGGTAGTTCGACAGGGTGGATTATCAAAACATTATCAAGCGAAAGGCTTAAAGCGTAAGGCTTAAGGCGAAAAGTGTAAGTATTAAGGCCAATTTGAATATTTTGGAATTAGAAAATATAAGAATGTATTTTGTATTGGGCCTTATGCCTTAAGCTTTAAGCCTTACGCCTTAAGCTTGTATTAAAATTATTCCGCAAATGGTTTTTAGAGAATAACTTTGCGCCTCATGAAGAGAACCCATATCATACTCCTGGTTTTCATTGCGCTTAGCATAGGATTGCTGGTGAGTTTTATGGGGAATTTATCCACCTATGAAACCATCGCTTCCGCCCGGCAGAGTGAAGGAAAAACGGTTACTATAATTGCCAAGCTGGATAACAGTCTGCCGATGGAATACAACCCTGCAAAGGATCCTAATTATTTAAGTTTCCATATTCTGGATACACTTGGTGGAAAAGCAAAAGTCATATATCATTATGGCAAACCTTACGATATGGAAAAAGCGGAACGCGTCGTATTAAAAGGTAAAATGAACGGAGATATTTTCGAGATCACACAAAAAGACGGAATACTGATCAAATGTCCATCCAAATACAAAGATGATCCTGAATCTGCGAAAAAGGAGCTCAATTAAACCCAATAGTTATTATGGATTATGTTGGTGAACATTTGATGCCGGGAAAGCTGGGTCAGTTTTTTGTAGTGCTATCTTTTGCGGGCTCGTTCGTAGCTACTCTTTCTTATTTAAAATCGGCCAATGCCAAAACATCTGAGGAAGCTTCTTCCTGGAAAAAAATGGCGCGCTTTAGTTTTCTAATAAGCACGGTTTCCATATTCCTTGTATTTGCAACAATTTTTTATATCGTTCATCAGCATTATTTCGAATACAATTTTGCATGGGAACATTCAAGCAAAAACCTCGATCCGAAATACATGCTCAGTTGCATCTGGGAAGCACAGGAGGGAAGTTTTTTATTGTGGATGATGTGGAACGGCGTATTGGGAATCATTCTAATGTCACGTGCCAGAGAATGGGAATCACCCATACTAACCATCATCAGTTTTGCCCAGTTTTGCCTGCTCACTATGATCCTGGGGGTTTATATTTTTTCTTTTCAAATTGGACATAGCCCGTTCATGCTGGTGCGACAATTATTCCAGGAAGCTCCTATTTTTCAAAGGGCCGATTATTTATCCATTCCCCAGATGCAGGACGGGCAAAGTCTCAATGCGCTTTTGCAGAATTACTGGATGGTGATTCATCCACCCGTTTTATTTCTTGGATTTTCTTCCACCCTTATTCCATTCGCATTTGCAGTGTCGGCATTATGGAAGAAGGAATATGGATCATGGACTAAAACTGCATTACCCTGGACACTTTTTTCCTGTTGTATTCTTGGAACAGGCATCATGATGGGCGCAGCCTGGGCTTATGAATCCCTGACATTTGGCGGATACTGGGCCTGGGATCCTGTGGAGAACGCCTCCCTGGTGCCCTGGCTGGTTCTGTTGGCTGGTCTGCATACACTGGTAATTTATAATTCCACAGGTCATTCTCTTCGTACTACATATTTATTTTTGATTCTTGGTTTTACACTAATTCTCTATGCTACTTTTCTTACAAGGAGCGGCATATTGGG
>DATHNR010000349.1:0-8893 GCA_035485835.1 Puia sp. | reverse complement strand
TGATGATCGCCTGGAAGAAGATTTTAATCCCGTCTTTCAAAGGCTCATTCAATACGCTCAGGAATTTATTATTAATGCGGATATAATCATCGCTCCAGATCGTGGATCTCATCTGCGCAACGACCTTTCCCTCCTGCTTTTCCACCAGTTCAGGGAAGCAGTGACCCGACTGCTTATAAAAATTCAGTTTGTTTAGTTCCGCCCTGATCCAGTAGGCATTCTTATATCTTTCCGAAAGGGTCTTCTTAATGCTCTTTGCAACTTCCAGGAGCGTGAAGACAGATTTATCGTTTACAGTTTCAGGCATAATCCGTTTGAGTGATTCTTAATTACTATAAATTTAGTATTTAAAAATCCTACTTTTTGTAAATAAAAAAAGAACCATATCATCTGCTTTTACTATCAGCCATTAGCAGAAAAGGCCATCAAAAATCTGCAAGTGAGAAAAGAGAATGACATATTGGTATTGGATAAGATCCAGGATTTATACAGAAATCTGGAGGCAAGTCCCATAGGGCTTGACGAAAGAAGTGAGTTTTTTATTCATGACCTTGGTTTAATAGACGTTGCAGTTCCTTTTACTTCTCCCATTTACAGAGCAAATTTTTATTCTTTCGTTTTTGTGAAGAACGCGAAAGGGACAAGTTTTTCTGATCATTATATTTTTGACTTTCAGCCTCAGACTGTTTATTTCAATAATCCTGGTTATATCAAACATGTTGTTTTCAGAGATCTGAAAGAATTGTATCTGGTGTTGATGAATGAAACTTTTTTAAAAAAATATACCCATCCTGATATTTACGAAGAATTTCCATTTTTACTTTCGGAAATAGTGCCTCCAAGAATTCTAAATGATGAGGTGTACCTGGAATTTGAGATCCTATATAAGCAAATTCTAAAAGAATTCTCCTCCTCATCAGTCCACAAGCTTAAATTGATTGGGCACCTGGTAGCTATAATACTTCTAAAACTTAAACAATACTTCTGGAATGACTATGATCCGGTCGAAGAAGGAAATCGTAATTCCCAAATTGTCAAAAGATTCAAACAGGCCATTGAGAAGCATTATCGCAATCTTAGTAAAGGTGTTGATAGTAAAGTTTATCGCCTTCACGAATATGCAGCTGCGCAAAATTTACACCCTAATTATTTCAACACCGTGATCAAATCAAAAACGGGCAAATCGGTTGGAACATGGATAACGGAGAAGACAATCACCGAGGCTAAAACACTTTTGAGTATATCGGATATCTCAATTAAAGAAATAGCCTGGCGTTTAGGATTCGCTGAGTCGGCTCACTTCAGTAACTATTTCAAAAAGCACACAACAATTTCCCCGATTGTTTACCGAAGACAGCATTTTAAATCCACATCTTAGGATTTTGCAACGAATCCTATGTGTCTTGCAACCCCAATAGGCGTTTCGCGACTTATTTTTATTCTATCAAGGCAAAGAAATCACCAGCGGTTCCATGAGAGACATCATACCGAAGTCGTCTCTTCTGGGGAACTATATTCTTAACCGCTAATAATAAAAACACAAAACAACTATGAGCAACAAAAATTTAAACAAAAAAAGAATCCTGATTTCTGGTGCAGGCTCAGGATTTGCAGAACTGGCTGCAATTGGCCTGGCACAACTTGGACACGATGTCATTGCCGGAGCCCAAATATGGCCACAGGTAACGCAATTGCGTTTGAAAGCAGAAAAGATCGGTTTGAAAAACCTTCGCGTAGAGAAACTGGATATTCTCGATTCTTATGGCATTGAAAACGCACTAAATTGGGATATTGACGTTCTCGTCAATAACGCGGCCATAGGTATCAGTGGCCCAATGTCTGAGATTCCAATGGAACTTCTGAAACGATCATTTGAGTCTAACTTCTTCGCTCCGCTAACACTAACACAGAAAATTGTTCGCAAACTTGTGGATGAAAAACGTCCTGGTAAGGTCGTGTTCACCAGCTCCATAGGCGGTCTGATAGCTGTTCCGTATGGCGGAGTTTATGCTACAACTAAACATGCCATGGAAGCACTTGCTGGATCTATGAAAGCTGAATTGGCTCCCTTCGGAATCCAGGTTCAAGTAATCAATCCTGGTGGCTATCTCACGGGTTTCAATGAAACGGAGGCAGAATCCGCCACGCATTGGATGGATGATCGAAAAAACTACATCAAGAGAGATACTGTGCAAAACTTTTTCCATGAGGTCCTTGGTACAGACGACAATCGAATGGATCCGCAACTCATGGCAGATGCGATGGTGGAAATAATTCCTGCGGACACCGGACTTTTCCGAAACGTTGTGCCGAAAGCCACGGAAGATTTGGCTAGAAATATTCAACGTGAGTTGTGGAACGAGAAGATCGATATTTCACGCTGACAAAAATTAAAAACCAACGATTGGGAGGTACATCTGTACTAAAGATACCCATGCAACTATATGAGGCAATTTTGAGTCAATAACGGATCAAGTGCCATAATGAAAAAATATTCCTGGATCATTATTCTCTCAGTAATTGTTATTTCATGCAGTAAACACGGAGTATCCACAAATCCTCCTGTTGATCCATGGCAAAAGTTAAATGCTCCGGCTTTTGGTGAGCTGCTGGACATGAAATTCACAAGCGCAGACACGGGTTATATACTGGGTGTAAAAAATTCCGATGATTCCGTATATAATATTCTTATTTCCACTTATGACGGAGGCCAAAATTGGAAGACCTATGCCTATAGGAATCACCAGTTCCTTACTGATACGAGTAATGGAGTGCTCCAATCCATTTATGTGTCACCCTTTCAATCGAATATCCTGTTTACCGGCGGTAATAATTTACTCCGTTCCACAGATGGCGGAGCATCCTGGCATATAGTGGATAAAGTGATTAAAACGGGCAGTACGAATATGATTTTTTTTGATCCGGCAAATGGGATTTCCTCCACAGGTGAAGGAATCAGTCGAACAACAGATTCCGGATTTACATGGACAATTTTTTATAACCCGATGTTAAGCTTTCAATTGCTTCCTTTTACCAGTTCACTTACCGGGTATTTTGCCGAAGGATCGCAGTTAGAGGGTTACGCTACTGGAATAATGGGTAAAACAATCGATGGTGGTAAAACCTGGAACCTGCTGAATTATCCGTTTGATGATATTGTTTCGGTAAGTTTTGTGAACGACAATATAGGTTATGTCTCCATGCTTACAGCCTCGGGTAATATAGCCCAGTCGCATTCAGGATCTAAATTGATTAAAACCTCCGACGGTGGTAATTCCTGGCAAATCATAATTCAAAATCCAATTGATGATAGCGGGATTGGTTACTATAATTTGCATTTCATGAATGAAACAGAAGGTTTTTGTACCAATAATGGAATTTTACATTCCCACGATGGCGGGAATACATGGCAAAAAGAAAGTGACATAACAGCGAGTATGTTATGTTTTCCTGACATACATACTGCCTATGCCGTAGATATCAACGGCATAGTATACAAGCGCGCATTCTGAACATTTCCCCGTGATCCGATTGCTACGATTCCATTGTGATAATATGCTCCCACTCCATTATCTTTAATTAAAGGGTGAAAACATTTCTGGGTATTTTGACAAGTGTACTATTAGCCGCTGCCATCGCTATTATAGGATTTGGTATTTACAATCTATTACATGCAGGACAGCCGGAGGAGAAGCCTCTCCTCCCCCGGGGACCCAATGCCGGAATATTGTACATTCTTTTAGGCGTCGGACTTTTGTTGCTCGCGCTCATTCGAAGATTCAAAAAATAATCAAAGACTGCATCGTGTCGAGAAGTTCAATGCAGAATAAATTTCCTTATTTACTCAGCTCGCAGGCTATCTTCGCCAGTCCCGCACGTGCGGGATCACTCTGAGCGTAGGCTGGTTACCGGATTTGCCATCGCAGCCCTGAATGCCCTGTAGCCCACTGTGATCCAGGCTATGGAGACAGAGGCGAGGATTGTAATGATGAAAATACCCGCGCCGATGGAAATGCGGAAGGTGAAATTTTCAAGCCAGCCATGCATAAAATAATAAGCCAGAGGTGCGGCTATTAAAAATGAGATGCATACCAAAATGGTAAATTCCCTTGAGAACAGGTAGATAATATTCCCAACAGAGGCACCCAGTATTTTCCTTATGCCAATTTCTTTGGTACGTTGTGTTGCCATGAAAGAAACGAGACCATAGAGTCCCAGGCAGGAAATAAAAATGGCGATGCCGGCAAAAATCTTATAGAGTTGGGAGAGTTGATTTCCCTGCTTATAAAAATCAGCAATTTTTTCGTCGAGGAACTGATACTCGAATACTGATTCCGGGTAAGTTGTATTCCATAATTTTTCAATCCCTGCCAGCGTATGAATTGCCTGTCGGGAACTTAATTTTACCGCCATCAGCTCATATGCCCGTTTCCATGTGGACATCACCACAGGCGTCAAGGGTTTTGCAAGTGAATTACTATGAAAATCTTTGACCACACCAATAATCTCTCCCTTTAACTGACCGTCCCAGAAGCTTAACATTTTCCCGATAATCTGATCCGGGCTATGGACGCCAAGTTTTGCAACCATCGTTTCATTGACAACGAATTCCCTTATGGTATCGGAGGGACGGTAAGGTCTGCCTGCCGCCATTTGTAGTCCGAAGGTTTTGAAAACATCTGCGTCGGCCCATTTCAGATCTGCATTGAAGCTCGAAATTTTTGGAGAATTATCGAAATTAAAATCACTGCCCCAGTGTGAATTATCCGAAATAGAAAAAGTACTGAAACTTACATTTTTTATATCCGGCATTTGAAGTAGTTCCGTTTTTAAAGCTGTCATTTTTGTCTGGCTGACACTATCACTGGGAATGGGAATCATTACGATAGCTTCTTTGTCAAATCCCATTTGCGCCGTCTTAAAATAATTCATCTGGCTTACAACGATGAGCGTGCAGATGATCAGTGCTTCTGCCAGGATGAATTGAACTACGACCAGTCCCCGCCTCAATGAAATACCTCCTGACCCCCTGTTTGAAAACCTGCTTTTTAAAGCAGTGATGGGGTTGAAACCGGATAATACCATGGCAGGATAAAGACCCGACAATAATGTAACGAGGATAGTCACCACCATCAAAAAAACCAGCATAGTAATATTTATATGCATGGTAATTTTTGTTTCCAGCAACTGATTTAAAAGTGGTAATATTAAACAGGCAATTCCAAAAGCGATCGTGACGGCGGTAACTGTTACAATAAGACTTTCGCTCAGGAATTGTATCATGAGTTGCCGCTTGCGACTCCCCAGTACTTTTCTAACCCCCACTTCCTTTGCGCGATCTACCGCCTGGGCCGTAGCAAGATTGACGAAGTTGATGCAGGCAATTACAACTAAAAAAATCCCGATCAGGCTCAAAGCAGTGATCAGTTCTTTACTGAACGTTGCCCGGTTATAATTTCCAAATCTTTTATCAAAATGTATGGTGCTTAAAGGCTGCAGGTTGAATCCCTGTTTTTTCGCATAATCCGGTGGAATATGTTTTTTTCCAAAATTTTCAAGTGAAGCGTCAAATTTTTCAGCAGACATGCCTGGCGGAAGTTTAACATAGGTATTGAGGTCACCAAAGGTGCTTACCCAATCATGGGAAGTATCATTTTCCAGTGATTTGAAAGACATGGCCACCTTCAGCGGGAAGTCCGTATTAACCGGCGGATTTTTCAAAATGCCGGTGACTTTACAAATTTTACCATCCTGGTATTTGATCATCCGTCCTATCGCTTTTCGCCAGTCACCGAAATATTTTTCAGCAATTTCCTGCGACAGAACAATACTATTGGGAGCTGATAAAGCGGTTTTAGGATTACCGGCGATAAAGGGAAAATGAAAGATGTCGAAAAACTGTGGTTCTATATAGAAAAGGCCGTTCTCTTTATATTTATTTTGCGGATGGCTGGTTTCATCCAGAACGGTGAGCTGATTCCCTTGTGCACTAAAGATGGAAGCCACCTGTTCCAGTCGGGGATAGTCTATGGGCAACTGTTTACCTGCGGCAAAACAAATTCCCCTGGCGTAACTAATTCCATCGGGTGTATTGAAATGCACAGAAACCCTGAAAATACGATCCTTGTCAGGGTGAAAATTGTCAAAGCTGTTTTCGTACTGAATAACCTGAAATATCAGCAGACAGGCAGCTATGCCGACTGCCAGTCCAGCCACATTGATAAACGTGTAGCTTTTGTTACGTTGTAAACTTCTGAAAGCGGTTTTCAAGTAGTTCCTGAACATGTATTAAACGGCACCATATCTGTGCCATTTTATATTCAATTAATATTCATTCATTTTGCTGGCAGACATTTTTTATTAGTGTGCGATTTTGATACAGGAATTGTCCGAATTAATCATTAGATACGATTGGCCAATAAGAAATTCCTTTTACTCATCAGAACAACCACTCAGCAAACTGTGCTGACCCGCAGTGTGGATGTTTCGCCAGATGCGGTTGATCTCGGTATCCGGATCAGCAGACCTGAGCCCGCAGCAGGGATAGAGATCATTCACCACCTGCCTGGCTGCAGATGCCAGTTTACGGCTTGCAAGTGAAATATCATTTAGCAATGGTACTGCTTCATAAAACAGACGTCTTGCACGCTCCAGTTTCTCACGCGCATTTTCCCAACGTGGAAGCATGTCACAGAGATCCAGAAAGCGCATAGCCATGCCCGACATATTTACGGCAAGCGTGGTTTCGGCAAAGGCAAGAAAGGGATATTGATATACGGGATGTGGAAGTTTCGCATATTCGTCACCGATATGAAAAGCCCTGTTGTTTTTTACCCGCAGCTTTAAAACTTCGAAAGAGTGACTCCCTGTAGCGATCATCCCCATGCTATTCCAGTTTTCATGTATCGTGACTTCATCTTTTAAAAATAAGAAGGGCTGAATCTCCTGTTTTCCATCAGCTTCCACCACGCAATTCGCAGTGAAAGCCGTCGCATAATTCGCGCCGGAAGCATGGTCCCAGTATCCCGTTATCTCGTAGCCATCTCCCACCCTCTTTGCAGTGCCTGCGGCCTTGCCGCTGCCCGCGATACAGACAGGGAGATCATTGAAAACAAGCGAAATAATTTCCGGATCAAGGAATCCGATGAACCATCCAGCGCCGCCGCAGAGTGTCACAGTCCATCCGACAGATCCGTCCGTCCAGGCCAGGGACTCTTCCAAACGCAGGGCCTCCGACAGGCCGAGTTCAAGGCCGCCATATATTTTCGGCACGAAAAGTAAAAACCATTTTTGTTCAAGGATTATTTTTAATTGCAGGGGATGCAATCGTTTTAATTTTTCCGCTTCAAGAGCGGTATCACGAATGGTATCTACCAGTTCATTCGAAATAAATTCAGATGGATGGGGTACATCAATCATACCAAAGACAGTTTTTTCTGATGAATGATTTTTCGCCATTCGAAATATCCGAATATGGCAACTACAAACAAAAACAAAGTGAGAGCCGCAAAAAGCGGCAGTTTTTTATAAACTAACAGTGGTATTGCAAACAGATTGGATAAATTGAGCAGTATCCAGTTTTCAATTTTTCTTTTGGCAAGCAGCCACATACCCGCCCAGGCTGTCGCACTGACCCATGCATCCCAAACTGGAACTGAAGAATTTGTAAAAGATTTTAAAAGGATAAAAAGCACTATAAATCCTCCTGCCACAATCCATATCACCCTGATCAAGTCCCCCCTTCCACAATAAGTGATTTTTACGGAAGGCTGATTTTTCTTTTTAACCCAGTACCACCAGCCATAGATACTCATGACCACATAATATCCATTCAGAAGGCTCTCCGCATAAAGACCGGCCAGTATTAAAATGTAGATCGTCAGGAGCGTGCCTGCAATACCCACAGGATACAGTCCAATTTTGTTGGATTTCGCAAGCAATACTTCTGCGACACCTAAAATAACTGCCAGCCATTGCAGCACATCCGTCTCATTCATTTGTTGCAAAAGCAAATCAGACCATTCGTGTAAGCTCATAATTTATCTTTTGTCCCTGCTGAGGACAATCATTAATAAAGTTAGCCAACCAGTCTTTTAAGTACAAATGACGTTTTTGTCTCTCAAAGCAACTGTTGTCTGCATTTTTATGTCATACTCGAAATCATTATTAAAAAAATGCGCTTTTTGGCTTTTATTCTTGCTATCAGTTTGACTGTTTCCTGCGAAAAAGATCAATCGCTGAGTAATGGCGTAATAGTTGGATTGAACTATGGATCCTGTGCTCAATGCGGAGGCTTTTATTTAAATCTTTCGAATGATACCTCCATTAATCTCAATACTTATTATGTCTTAAATTATTCGGATAATTTAAATGGAATTATCAGTCAATATTCCACTGACTTTAATAAGAACCATACCCCCATTTATGTAGCTGTCAGTTGGCAACCCATTCCAAATAAGACCAACTGGATTCGGGTCACGAATATCTTTTCAAGATAAAAATCAGTTAAAGTAGTTTTGGACAGGGAAACACAGTTCTTCGGCTAATTCAGCGTGTCGGAGAAGTCGATCCGCAAGTCACGCCGGATTCGAGGAAATGATTTTAATTTTGATTCCACCATGAGTACACAATCCTTCAAATTCGAAGTTTCTCCTGCAGCAGGCAAAGTTTCAGCCAAATATATAGTTCCAGAAAAACCGATATGCATCTTCACACTGGCACATGGAGCAGGAGCCGGTATGGACCATATATTTATGGAAACACTGGCGGATTCTCTGGCAAAAGTCGGGATCGCCACCTTGCGTTTTAATTTCCCCTTTATGGAAAACAAAAAAGGAAGGCCAGATTCCCCGGCCATTGCACACATGACGATAGCAGCAGCTATTAAGAAAGC
>DATHNR010000348.1:0-8966 GCA_035485835.1 Puia sp. | reverse complement strand
GCTTTCTTACCAATCTTCCATTCAAGCTTCAGATCATAATTACCGAATGTATCATTGGTAATAAGATCACCGCCTCCGGCTGTCTGATAACCGTTTTTAGCACCTGGTTTTAAATGAATGGACCCACTGTCGATATTCCAGGCGTTACCGGGCTGCTTTTTTCCATATGTATGCCAGCCATTCAGAGAAACACCATCAAATAAATTGACCCATCCGCTGTCAGAAACAACAATGGCAGGTTTTAATGCAGTATCTGAGGGCGCATTAAATCCAATACCCTTACCGTTATTATTTCCGCAGGCTGCGATCACCAGAACGCAGGCAGACAAGATGATAAAATTTTTCAATTCAGATTTTTTTAGAATAATGAACATTTTATAATTTAATAATGACCGCCCGCATAAAGTAAGTAAATTTAAGAATATCCCATGTTGTTATTCAAGGATAAAAATTTACCGGAGAATTTTTCAGGAATCAGTCAGTTGGAGTGGCTGGAAACCAATGGGCTCGGTGGATGGTCCGGCAGCAGTTTATCCGGGTGCAATACACGCCGTTATCATGGGTTACTCATGGCGGCTATCCATCCTCCGGCTGAAAGAATGCTGCTGGTTTCAAAACTGGATGAAACCATTATCATTAACGGGAACCATTACGAATTCGGCACCAACGATTATGGCGATGTTATATCCCCATCGGGATTTCAGTGGCTGAGTTCTTTTAAAAAAGATCTCTTTCCGGAATGGTTATTTCAAGCAGCAGGTGTTAGGCTTCGTAAAACCATTACCATGGTAAATGGTGAAAATACCACCCTGATCCGTTATGAGGTTTTAAATACAAACAGTCCCTTTATCCTGCAACTCCTGCCACTGATTGCTGCAAGAGGATATCACGAATTGCAGCATTCAAATAATAATATTTTCTGGAAAATAGATTTCAAAAATGGGCTGTTTCATAATCAGCCTTTTGATGGAGCACCTGATATTTATATTTCAGTACCTGGTTCTTCCTTTCAGGAAGTGAATAAATGGTATTACAAGTTTAATTATTTACAGGAAAAATACCGGGGACTCGATTACGTAGAAGATCTTTTCAACCATGGAATTTTCCAGGTAGAACTAAAGGACGGGGATTCTCTGGATATTATAATTTCTACAGAAGACCCGACGGGAAAAAATCCGGATACATTATTTGAAAGAGAGAAGAACCGGAAATTGTCACTATTAAAAGGGGTTCATGGCGATATGCTCCGGAACTTAACACTGGCGGCAGATCAGTTTATCGTGAAGCGGGAAATTCCTGCAGTATCTGAAGAAGCCTCAACTGTTCCTTTGAAAACCATTATTGCAGGTTATCACTGGTTTACAGACTGGGCAAGGGATACCATGATTTCTTTACCCGGGCTTTGTTTACGGACCGGCCGGAATGAAGATGCAAAGAAAATCATTTCGGTTTTTGCAAAATCTGTGAGCATGGGTATGTTGCCCAACAGGTTTATGGATAACAATGAACCGCCTGAATACAATAATGCAGATGGAACACTTTGGTATTTTAATGCTGTCTATGATTATCTGCAAACCACACATGACCTGGATTTTATCCTGAAAGAAATTCTTCCTGTTTTAAAAGATATTATTCAGTGGCATCTTAAAGGAACGCGTTTTAATATTCATGCAGACACTGATGGTCTTCTTTATGCTGGCGAGGCAGGCCAACAACTTACCTGGATGGATGCGCGAATCGGAGACTGGGTAGTTACGCCACGGATGGGTAAACCGGTTGAAATAGAGGCTTTATGGTATAACGCTTTAAAAATATTCGAAGCAATTCTTCTGTTGAACGGTGAATCTGATTCAGCCGGGAATATCCTCGGAAAAGCAGAACAGGCAAAAAAAAGTTTCAGTGAAAAATATTGGTACGCGGAAGGCAATTACCTCTATGATAATATTGATGAATCCGGAAAGCCGGATGCAAGTATTCGGCCAAACCAGGTTTTTGCACTCAGTCTTCCTTTTCATTTAATTGAAGGCGAAAAAGCAAAAGCTGTTATGAATATTCTCAAATCCAAATTATATACCCCCGTCGGGCTGCGTTCGCTCTCACCGGATGATCCAAACTATAGGGGAAACTATGGAGGCAATACATTCCTTAGGGATGGAGCTTATCACCAGGGTACGGTATGGAGCTGGCTATTAGGGCCATATGTAGAAGCAGGGATGAAAACTGCCGGAGACCAATTTAAAACAGAAGCCATGGGCATCATCAACCATTTTACTTATCATTTGAAAGAAGGATGTATCGGTACCGTCTCTGAAATTTTTGATGGTGATCCACCATATCATCCGAGAGGATGTGTGGCACAGGCCTGGGGAGTAGCTGAAATATTAAGAGTGATAAAAATTTATTCTTTATATCAAGAGGGAAATTGATATAAAGATCAAAAAAACATCAGGTCCCATACTCCCATACTCCCATACTTTCCTAAGCATTATTATAAATCTTCAACACCGTTTCCCTGAGTGTTTTGGCTTTGTCAGAAATCAGGAATTCGAGCGTTTCTGCAACCTCAGATGGCTTCACCCAGTTTTCAGGATTGGCACCTGGTATTGACTTACGATTCAAAGCCGTGTCAAGAGTGCTTGGTACAACAACTGATACGCTTACATTAACACCTTTGGCGGCTTCATTCAGAAATTCAGCCAGTTTAAACAAGAGTGATTTACTCAGGCCATAAGCAATCAATCCTTTTCCCTGGCCTGGATTCAAAGCAGGACGTGCTCCTATAAAAACAATGGATCCTTTTTTATTTTGCATCATATGTGCGTACAATGGCCTTGTAACATAATATGCCGTCTCGAAATTCAGAGCAATTTGTTTATGCAGGTCATCGCCGGATGTTTCCGATAACTCACCCATGGTAAATCCACCGACTAATAACAATGCACCATCGATGGTTCCACATTTCTGAATGGACCTTTGAACAAATTCATTTGCTTCTTTTTCGCTGGTCAGATCTACCGCAGAAATATCCAGGTTTGGATGTGACTGGATGGATGTTTTTTCGTTTTCATTCGCAACAGTTGCCAGCACACGGTAATTTTTATCCAGGAATTCTTTTGTAACCGCCGTTCCAAGGTTGCCGTTGGCACCAGTAATGATGACTGTTTTCATTGCTGAATAATTTAAAAACTACTGTTTGTTTCCCAGCCAGATCAGCGTATTTAAAATAAGCTGATTCTCCTCCGGACTACTAAAAGTCTGGGAAAGTTCCTTATTGGTTTTGTGTTCATAATCCATATCGTTATGTCCCATATTAAAATACACCATACGGTAGTTTTTGTTCGTCCACACTACGGGATAAAATCCACTGTGCCAGATCTCATAAAGTTTTGGACCTGTTCCCAGAGGGAAGCTGCTGCTGTCAATCGATAATAAAATATCAATCTGTGGATTCTTCCGAAGATCATTCGACCACCGGTACCATTCACTGGCAGCAGACCGGAAAGTATCCGGCAGATTTTTCGTAACAGGATGATTTTTATCCAGAACGCGGAGTACAGCAGGGGTTGGTCTCCAGGTATTGCTGACATAAGAACCTGAACCAAGAAATTCATTGTGGTACCAGTCCCAGTTCTGTGGAAATTCAGAGGGCGTCAGTGCAAATCCTGCAAAATGAAATCCCATCCAGCCACCGCCTTTCTTCATATATTCTTCAAAAGCTTTTCTTTGTATGGGGCTGTCCGGCCTTGTGTCCAGAAAAATTACAACCTGGTATTGGGAAAGGAATTTTTCATTCAGATTATTCCAGTCCTTCGTTGAATCGTAAGTGAAATGATTTGCAGCTGCCATTTTTGGAAACCAGCGATTGGCTTCATGAACAAAACTTATATGTGCAAGATCTGCCCTGCCGGTAAAAAATGCAATAACCCGAAACTCATGGGTTTTAGTCTGGGCCATGATTGTCAAAGAATAGAAACAAATTAAGCATATGCCCATGACCGTTATAAAAACCCTTTGTGTTTTCATTTTTAAAATTTATATATAAAAAATCTGTATATTGCTCTGATTATTAATTGGAAACAGCAATAACCCTATGATGTGTGTCCTGAGAGGTAAGCTGTGTTTCAAATCAACGAATTGAAATGAAATTTGGACTGGCTGCTTTACTCTTGCTTACCGTTTTGCTTTTTACTATCCCCGCCTCTGCTCAATCCCGACAGGAAGATAGTATATTTTACCAGTCAGCCCTTGCACATACTACATCCTTATATTTCGATCAGGTGGGAGATCAGTCCCGGCTTTTTAACGGGAGCCTTTATCCTGGCTTTGATTTAATATTCCAGAAAGGAAGCGCATATTTTCTTACCGACAAGGCAACCAAAGGGTCGGTAGTTTACGATAATATACCATATCCGAACCTTTCCATTTTTTACGAGGATTATCGTCAATACCTGGTTGTGATGGATCAGGCATACCAGTTAAAATTGGTAAATGAAAGAGTCAGCTCATTCATGCTTGCGGGCCATCATTTTATCTATGTGTTTTTAGACAGCCTTGACAAAGGTCTTCCTTCAGAAGGATTTTATGAACTCCTTTATTCGGGGAAGTCTAAACTGCTTAAATACACTACTAAAAAGGTAAGGGAAATCCTGACTGTATCAGAGGGTTTGAGGCGGTACATGGATGAAACCAATGATTATTACATCTGGAGGTTGAATTCTTATGTTCCTGTAAATTCAAAACGGGAGTTATTAAATATCATGTACGATCATAAAAAAGATATACAAAAGTTTATCAGAAAGAACGATCTGGATTTAAAGAACGACAAGGATAATGCACTGCCTCAGGTGGCGGCTTATTTCGACAAAATTGCTAACTGAAATGATGAGATATTCTGGCAGGTGTTTGCTTCTGGTTGTTTTACTGGGCTGTTTAAGCACGAAATTACATGCGCAAAAAAATGCGCAGAACCTTATTACTGTAACTTTTCATGATGCACCCATCCAGGAACTGGTAGAAGAAATAGAATCGCAGACCGACTATTTTTTTTACTATGATATTTCTTTATTTGACAGCCTTAAGTTCAATTTTTCAGTTAGCAGGGAACCCCTGAGTACTGTTCTTGACCGTGCTTTTGCCAATACAAGTTTTAATTATGCCATTGGTCCTCATGATGAGGTTTTCCTTACTAAAGAAGCACTTATCCAAACGAATCTCTCAGCTACTTTGGATTCTTTAAAGGGAAAACACCGGGCTTACCATGTAGAGATAGAAGACGATCAAAATCAGAATACTAAAACACAGATCGCTGCCCTCGAAAATAAACTTTACCAGATCGGGGTAAATTCAGCTAATAATGGCTCACCGAATGCACTGATTACAGGTTATGTGCGGGATGCAAAGACCGGTGAGTCGATTGCGGGTGCATCCATTTATACTGATAAACCCCGGGTTGGTGTTGCTTCCGATCAGTATGGGTATTACGCTATTTCATTAACGAAAGGACGCCATATACTTAATATTCAAAGTATAGGTATGAAGGATACGCGCCGGCAGATCCTTTTGTCGGGCGATGGTAAAATGAATATTGATTTGCAGGGCCAGGTTATGATGCTCAAGAATGTTATCGTCTCAGCAGAAAAATTGAGCAATATCCGGGGCGTCACGATGGGCGTACAGAAAATGGATATCAAAACCCTTAAACAGGTACCGGTGGTTTTCGGAGAAGCGGATCTTTTACGTGTTTTACTAACTCTCCCGGGTGTGAAGTCAGTAGGCGAAGCGAGTACAGGATTAAATGTAAGAGGAGGCTCAGCCGACCAGAACCTGATCCTTTTTAATGATGCAACAATATATAACCCTTCTCACTTTTTTGGTTTCTTCTCAGCTTTTAACCCAGACGTGGTTAAAAGTGTTGAATTATATAAAAGCAGTATTCCTGCCAGGTACGGAGGGCGGTTATCATCAGTGCTGGACATTACTGCCAGAGAAGGTAACAAAAAGGAATTTGAAGGTAATGCAGGAATAGGCCTTGTAACGAGCCGACTTGAATTTGAAGGCCCGATCGTAAAAGACAAAACCTCGTTTATTATTGCGGGTAGAACCACTTACGCCAACTGGCTCCTGGGTCTCCTGCCGGATCAATATAAAAATAGCAAGGCTTCATTTTATGATCTGAATCTGAATGTCAGTCACCAGATCGATAAGAATAATAATCTCTACCTGACAGCCTATACCAGCGGAGACAAATTCAACCTGAACAGCGATACGACTTATGGGTACGGAAATACGAATCTATCGCTGAAATGGAAACATTCTTTCAATGATAAATTGTATGGCGTCTTTATTACCGGATATGATAAATACAATTATGATATAAGCAGCACGGCAAACCCGGTGAATGCTTTTAAACTATCTTTTGGAATAAATCAATCCTACCTTAAAGCACAGTTTTATTATTTCCTGAGCCCCAAGCATTCCCTGGAATTCGGACTTAACTCAATGTATTATGTACTGCAGCCCGGCACATATGAACCAATCGGTAAAGAATCGCTGGTACAAGCAGATACCGTAGCAAAGGAACAGGCTTTGGAAAGTGCAGTATATCTCAGTGATAAATTCACTATTACTCCACAATTTGTGATTGAAGGCGGTATCAGATTTTCCGTATATAATTACCTGGGCCCTCAATCAGTAAATCAGTATCCGCCCGATGTTCCTAAATCACCGGATAATGTTGTGGATGTAAAAACATATGGTCCCGGCCAGTTAATAAAAACTTATTCAGGTCCGGAATACCGTCTTTCTCTCAGGTATGAGTTCACAGATAATTTTTCTATAAAGGCGAGCTATAATACCGAACGTCAATATATTCATGTGCTGTCCAATACGACAGCCATTTCGCCCACCGATATATGGAAACTCAGCGATCCCAATATCGTACCTGAGTGGGGAAACCAGTATTCCCTGGGATTCTATAAAAATCTGAAGAATAATACTATCGAAACTTCCGTAGAAGTTTATTATAAAACGATGGAACATATTCTCGATTATAAAAGCGGGGCAGTGCTGTTAATGAACCATAATATTGAAACAGATGTGATAAATACAAATGGCCGGGCTTATGGCATAGAGTTCCTTATTAAAAAAGCAACAGGCAAACTGAATGGCTGGCTGAGTTATACTTATTCAAGGGTAGAATTAAAACAGGCTGACCCTTACGCAGGAGAAATCATTAATGGTGGTAATTATTATCCTGCGAATTATGATCAGCCGAATTCAGCCACCATGGTGGCCAATTACAGGGTGAATCACCGGTTTAGTCTTTCATTGAACAGTACTTATACAACTGGCAGACCCATTACACTGCCCACCGGATCTTATTTTTATTACAATTCGTTCCGGACTTTGTATTCTGACAGGAACGCATATCGAATACCGGATTATTACAGAACAGATTTTTCAATGAATATTGACGGGAATCACAAGGTTCACCAGAAGTTTCATAACTCCTGGACGATTGGAGTTTACAATGTTTTTGGAAGACACAACCCTTATTCGGTTTATTATGTCTCACAAAACGGCGCTTTAAACGGATATCAGCTTTCCATATTTGGAAGTGCGATTCCTTTTATAAATTTTAATGTAAGATTTTAATTGAATCTGATGAAAATGAAGCATTGGGTTATCATGTTGTTTGTGCTGGGAGCATGTACGGATAAATATGTAGCGAATATAAAAGGACAGGCAACCGGTTTCCTCGTTGTGGAAGGATATATCAATATTACAGGAACAACAACTATCCAGATGTCCAGATCCACAGGATTGGATTCACCGGTCTATTTGCCGGAAACAGGAGCCCAGGTGGAAATTCAATCTACGAATGGCGCGAGTATTCCTTTGTCTGAATTGAATGCCGGCATTTATTCTGATACTGGTTTGAATTTAGATCCAACCCAGCAATACAGGTTGCACATCAAAACCACCAACGGTAAAGATTATTTATCCGATTTGTCAAATGTCAACATATCTCCTCCAATCGATTCACTCAGCTGGACAGCAGCCTCTGATGGGGTTACTGTTTATGTTACAACGCATAATCCAGCAGTACAACCGGGATATTATCAATGGTCCTATGAAGAAACCTGGGAATATAAATCCAAGTTTGGATCAGATATTGAATACGACGGCTCCGGACTTATATTAAGGCCGGATAGCGATATGATCACTACCTGCTGGCGCTCGGATGTTTCTACTACTATAAATATTGCGAGCACAGAAAAACTGAGTTCCAATGTCATTTACGAGTATCCGGTTGCACTGGTCCCATATTCCAACACAGATAAATTGGTATATGAGTATAGCATTCTGGTTAAACAAACCGTGCTTTCGCAGGATTGGTACGAATGGGTTCAGAAGGTCCAGAGAAATACAGAAGCACTCGGTTCTATTTTTGATGCATTGCCATCAGAAACAGGTGGCAATATTCATAATACAGCAGATCCAACGGAATTGGTGATCGGATTTATCGGAACCACAACTGAAACTGAAAAAAGATTGTTCATAAACAGGACCCAGATACCCCCTACAATAGTATACACCGGATATGAGGATTGTACACAGGATACAACTGGTCTTGACGCCGCTTCACTGAATGCGAAATTTGGTAAGGGAATTTATATTCCGACAGCGATAATTTATAGTATGGGTTTTCCGGTTGGGGTATCCAGTTCAATTCCTGAATGTGTTGATTGCCGGTTGAAAGGTGGAACCCTCGTTCAACCTGCTTTCTGGCAATAATTGTTTAAGCCTTTTGAATTTAAAATGAAGACAAAGTTTTATATAATAAAAGCAAGCCCGGGTTTAAAGATCCTGTTTTTCCTTTTCCTGGAACTCATTCTTATTTTACCAGCTGCTTTATCACAAAATACGCTTGTAGGAAAGAATCTGTTGAATAACTTTAATCAGTA
>DATHNR010000347.1:0-6390 GCA_035485835.1 Puia sp. | reverse complement strand
ATTTAACAGCATACGCTTTTCGCAAGGGAAACTATATAGAATTTCCTATAAGCTATATTATTTTTGAATTTTTACTTTTTACTTTTGAATTTTTACTTTATAGACATCCTCACATACTCCGCCTGTTCTTTTAAACCAGCGGATTCTTTACGGTCGCCGATTGGTTTTAAGAAGTTATCGTTGATCAGTTTACTTATTTCTCCTTTCTCTGTAGCAGGAAGTGCATCGCGATATTTTACAATGGCATCGATGGCTCTTTTGAACTGATCCGTATTTTCCATTTTTAATGTCAGTGCAGCGAATTGAGGGAATGCCTCTACTTTTTCGAGACTCAGCTCCTGCATTTTATTAAAGCCATCAATGATAAATTCAAAATTGGATTCGTCACCTTCCTTAATGAAAACTGCAACAATTGCAGCGTTCAGTTCACCTTTTGCCGGATGCAGATAAAATTCTTTTGCCAGCTGGTAGGCCTGTGGCTCATCCACCGCGCTGAGGGCATAGAGCGCATTGCCTGCAACAGTATAAGATGAGTCGGTTGTTTTTTTCAGGAAGAGATCTTTGTATTCTGCTTTTTTGAACGTGCCCAGCAATCCGATTGCATTTCCCTGTACTGTACGGTCGGGATCATTTTTAGCAAGGTCGAGCAGTACAGGCTCCACTGCTGTTTTTAAATCAGCTTTATCCAGATCAAGCGCATTCATGGTAAGACTTCTCAATTCAAAATAAGGATCTTTAAGAGCCATCTTGAGAAGAGCCTGTGCAGCAGGATCGTCCTGGTGCTCGGAACAATAATCAATGGCTTCGCGCCGGTCCAGATAGAGTTTTGCATGCTTATACTGATAAATAAAATTGTCAAGCGTTTTATGATCTTCCTTCTGGCAAAGAATAATTTTGTCTCCATCCACATTGATCAGGTCCGGTTTTTTATTGTAGCTGAAATAAAAACTATCGCTCTCATTTTCGAGCCAGACTTTATGCCGTGTTTTTGAACCGCCTTCATAGACGTCGATAGCCAGTGGGATCCGGAATATCTTTCCTGTATTCTGCACCTGGTTGATCACTACTTTGGCTTCTTTTTTTGCATCGTTATAATCATAGCTGATATCGAATACCGGATGCCCGCTTCCAAAATACCATTGATTCCAATACCAGTTCAGGTCTTCGCCGGTTACCTGTTCAAATGCCAGGCGGAGATTATGTGCTTCTGCATTTTTGAATTTGAAATTTACGAGGTAGAGGTTCAGCGCCTTGAAAAATGCACTGTCACCGACATAGTTTCTCAGCATATTCAGGATACGGCCTCCTTTGGAATAACTGACCATATCGAACATGTCTTCACGATCCTTATAATAATATCTTACCAGATTTTTTGAAGGGTTAGAAGGGTCGGCCAGGTATTTTTCGATATCGTGGAAATTAGTTGCATCACCTGCATCCTTTCCATGTTTATATTCAGCCCACAGGGTTTCACTGAAATTGGCAAAGGATTCATTCAGGGTAAGATTGCTCCAGCTTTCTGTTGTTACCAGATCGCCAAACCACTGATGAAATAGTTCATGGCAAATGTAGTCCTCATATTTATTTCCGTCGGTTAGCTGGCGGGCATCCTGTTGCAAGGCGTCGGTATGAAGGGTTGAAGTGGTATTTTCCATGGCTCCGCTTACATAATCGCGGGCGGTCATCTGAGAATATTTTACCCATGGATATTCAACACCGAGGATCCTGGCGTAAAAAGCCATCATTTCAGGAGTCAGTCCGAATATACGTTTCGCCACTGAAGCGTATTCCTTCTCTACATAATAATTTACTTCCTTTCCTTTATAACTATCATGGATGATGGCATAGTCACCTATCCCCATAAAAAAAAGATAAGGTGAATGGGGAAGGTCCATCTTCCAGTTGTCGGTGCGCGTTCCATCAGTATTTTTAATCTGGGAAACCAGTTTGCCGTTAGAAAGGGTTACATATTTTGCAGGGACGGTCATGCTGATTTCTTCCGTGCACTTCTGATCTGGTTTATCGATGGTAGGAAACCAGACAGAATTGGATTCTGTTTCACCCTGGGTCCAGATCTGGGTGGGTTTATCTTTATCTGTACCGAGGGGATTTATAAAATATAAACCCTTGGCGTCCGTTATTGCTGCGCTGCCCTGGGCCTTTATCTCATTAGGTTTGGAAGTATAATCTATATAAATGGTGTAATTTTCTGTATAACGATACGTTTTATCCAGGTGAATTCGTAATGTGGAACCGTCATAGTTATACTTAAGTGGAATTTGCTGGTTCCCTTTGTTCATTGAAACCGTTTTTATGTCCATTCCTTTGGCATCCAGTGAAAGGGAGTCGGTCGGATAGAAGTGAGGCTGTAGAGTGATCCAGGCTTTTCCGTACATATAAGACTTTGTATAGTCGAAACGGACATTGAGTTTCGTATGTACCAGATCGTTAATATGAGGAAAACTTGCCCTGTATATCTTTAGAGCGGGATCATTGGAATCAAGTGTACTGTCCTGTGCTTTTACGGAAAAGGTCATTGAAAAA
This sequence comes from Puia sp., assembly GCA_035485835.1. Lineage (GTDB taxonomy): Bacteria > Bacteroidota > Bacteroidia > Chitinophagales > Chitinophagaceae > Puia. The sequence goes on along the minus strand of DATHNR010000347.1, from coordinate 3,846 downwards.
GAAAATAAAAAAATCAGAATTCGTTTCATTCGCATCGTTTTTTTTAATATTTGTCGGGGGGAACAGTCTCATATGAATCAGCAAGAAATATAAAATAATGCATAAGCCCGGTCTCTTTGGGATGAACGGTTTCATGGTGTTTCTTCTCAGTTTCTTCACAGTTGCCTCGCGTGCGCAGCAGCCCGGTTTCCTGATTTTAATTGAAACAGAAAACAAGCAGGCATTTACCGCACGTCTCGGTGATGAGATTTATGCTTCATCAGCGCAGGGTCATCTTGTATTATCTCAATTGAAAGATAGCAGTTACCGGATTGGAATCCGATTTCCAAAAAATAATTTAGCTGAACAGGTATTTCCGGTGGTTATTCATAAGAAAGACCTGGGTTTTCAATTGAAAGGCGCCGACAGCACCTGGGTATTGTACAACTGGCAGACCCGGGAGACCATTCGGCCGGTTCTTGAGTTTGACAGCAGCCGCATTCTTAATATAGGTATTAAAAGAGAAGATGGCTTTTCAAAACTGATGGCTGCAGTGGTGGATGATTCAATTGTGATGTACAATTCTTATGCAGGAAATGGATTTAAGCAGGATAGTACTATTACCAGAAACCCTGGAAAGACTGTTGACAGTACGCAGCTCACAGTAAACAGAAAACAAGCCATCAACGGCCAACAGCCCGCCACCAATAATCAACCGCCGACAACTAAAATTCCAACGCCTATTCCTCCTAAAGAAATTCCTCCTCCAACCATTAGTGTTCAAAACAATGAGCCTTCAACTGTTAACAGTCAACAGTCAACAGCCAACCGCCAACCGTCATCCGTCATCGGTCATCCGTCATCCATTACTCCTTCCATCAAAAAACTCCGTGAAGTTTCCCTTAAAATTTCCAGAAAAATAGTTTACCAGGATATCGGAAAGGACGGGCAGATCGATACCATTACTTTATTTGTCTACTTTGAGACCAATGATAGTCTAGCCAAAAAACCCGCTTTGGGACCTGCAGTTGCCAGTGTTAAACAAGTTAAATCATCAGACAGTACGGCCGGAAACAAAGTCCAGTTAAAGAATAAGACTGCTGGTAAACCCGGCGAACAGGCGTGCTCCCAGATGGCGACAGAAGAAGATGTTGCTTTCCTTCGCGATGCCATATTGAAGGCAAATATCCTCAATGATAAAATTGCCATTGCTTCCGAGGCATTTGGCATGAAATGTTTTACTGTGAGCCAGGTTCGCCTGCTGGCTGCCTTATTTGTTTCTGATAAGGATAAGTACAGGCTGATGGACGCTGCCCACCAGCATATTTCTGACCGGGACCATTTCAGGGAACTGGTGGATATGCTGACGGACAAGAATTTTCAGCGTAAGTTCCTCGTGATGGCCGACAAACGGTCATAATCCCACCGGCTGTATCTTTGAGCATGTCCCGTTATTTTTTAGAAGTAAGCTATAAAGGCACGGCCTACAGTGGTTTTCAGGTACAGGCCAATGCAGGTTCTATCCAGGAAGAAATTGAAAAAGCCTTTGTTGTTTTTTTCCGGAAGCCTGTGATCATGACCGGTGCTTCGCGCACGGATACGGGTGTTCATGCCAGGCAGAACTTTTTTCATTTTGATTTTGATGAGGAGGTAACGGAAGAGATGGTATATCGTTTAAATGCGATCCTTCCAGGGGATATATGCATCCGGGGTATTTACCTGATGCCGGAGGGTGCGCATTGCCGTTTTGATGCTGAAAGCAGGGAATACAGGTATTATATATATGGGAAGAAGGATCCTTTTATGACAGACCGGGCTTATTTCTATCCTTATCCTCTCGACTGGGGACTATTGGAAGAAGCAGCCGCCCGGCTGAAGGGGTTCAACGATTTTATGAGTTTTTCAAAGAGGAGAACCCAGGTAAACCATTTCAGGTGCAGCATATATGAGAGCCAGTGGATAAAGGAGGATGGGGGTACATTTTACAGGATACGGGCAAACCGGTTTTTGAGAGGTATGGTAAGAGGTCTTACCGGAACGATGTTGCTGGTGGGAAGGGGGGTCTTAACGATACCACAATTTGAAGAAATCTTTAGTTCGGGGGATTCTTCTCTGGTGAACTTTAATGTACCTGCAAAGGGTTTGTTTTTGGAAAGAGTGAGGTATCCGCAACATTATGGACTGGGCACTTAAAACAAGTGTGAGAGTGTGAGAGTGTGAGAGTGTGGAATTTATGTTCCTGATGTGTAAAAGTGTTTTTGTTAAATACGATTAAATATTTGGAAAACTGAAAACAAGTATGGGGGGTATGCGGGTATGGGAGTGTGAATAAAATATTTTACTGAATCTCTTTTTCATTAACTGTTTTCTGTAACCCTTTGTTCATGCATATTTCAGGGGATATAACAAATTTAATTTCCACACTCTCATACTCCCATACTCCCATACTGCAACAGTTTCTTTCCAAATTTATTTGGAAAGAAGCTGTTGCAGGTTATCTTTGCGGCCGCTTTTTGAAAGAATAAGGAATTGATTACGGTTGAGGCAGTGTGAATAAATTATTAAGCGGAAAGATTGGCGGGAAGGAATTAGGTTGTACATTTGCCGTCCTGTAAAAACTATCAGTTCTTAAAACACTCTGGATTCAAATTTTTCTCCCGGTTTATTTGAGAAATAATTGGTCGGATAGATAAAGGCCCTTACCTTTGCATCCCCGTCAAAAAAACGGGGCGGCGGTAACGCCGGAAGTTCTTTGAAAGTATGGAAGCAACAGCAACTTTTTCTGGTTTTTTAAAATCAGACAAGTAAGGTTTATTTAGCACAAACATTCGAACAAGACGTTAATTTCGAGAGAGATTAAAGTCATGGTCAAAACTCATTTACAATGGAGAGTTTGATCCTGGCTCAGGATGAACGCTAGCGGCAGGCTTAATACATGCAAGTCGTGGGGCAGCGCAGTGTAGCAATACATGGGCGGCGACCGGCAAACGGGTGCGGAACACGTACGCAACCTTCCTTTAACTGGAGAATAGCCCGGGGAAACCCGGATTAATACTCCGTAACATTATGAAGTGGCATCACTTTATAATTATAGCTCCGGCGGTTAGAGATGGGCGTGCGTCTGATTAGGTAGTTGGCGGGGTAACGGCCCACCAAGCCTACGATCAGTAACTGGTGTGAGAGCACGACCAGTCACACGGGCACTGAGACACGGGCCCGACTCCTACGGGAGGCAGCAGTAAGGAATATTGGTCAATGGACGCAAGTCTGAACCAGCCATGCCGCGTGGAGGATGAAGGTCCTCTGGATTGTAAACTTCTTTTATTTGGGAAGAAACCCCCGATTTCTATTGGGGTTGACGGTACCAGATGAATAAGCACCGGCTAACTCCGTGCCAGCAGCCGCGGTAATACGGAGGGTGCAAGCGTTATCCGGATTCACTGGGTTTAAAGGGTGCGTAGGCGGGTTGGTAAGTCCGTGGTGAAATCTCCAAGCTTAACTTGGAAACTGCCGTGGATACTATCAATCTTGAATATCGTGGAGGTGAGCGGAATATGTCATGTAGCGGTGAAATGCTTAGATATGACATAGAACACCCATTGCGAAGGCAGCTCGCTACACTATTATTGACGCTGAGGCACGAAAGCGTGGGGATCAAACAGGATTAGATACCCTGGTAGTCCACGCCCTAAACGATGATTACTCGACATCAGCGATACACTGTTGGTGTCTGAGCGAAAGCATTAAGTAATCCACCTGGGAAGTACGACCGCAAGGTTGAAACTCAAAGGAATTGACGGGGGTCCGCACAAGCGGTGGAGCATGTGGTTTAATTCGATGATACGCGAGGAACCTTACCTGGGCTAG
>DATHNR010000346.1:0-9912 GCA_035485835.1 Puia sp. | reverse complement strand
CTGCATCAATGACTTTGTAATTATAGGGGCTGTCTTCATCATTTTTAAGCCAATGCTGAACATGATTTACAAGATCCTTTTTCAATTTTTTATCAAGCTTAAAATGTTTCGGATCTTCCAATAGTAACTGAAGTTTATTCTTCTTTAAAACTGTTTTGCGGGATAGAATATCTTTTTGTTTTCTTCTATTTACGGCAGTCAGAAATTCGCAGACAATCCCTTTGGCGGTATTTCTTTCAATGTAGTCCGGTTTCCCTCTTGCAAATTTTTCTCCGATCGTTTTAATATATAATTGTGCCATGCGTATCGCCTTACTCTCCTCTATTTTCAGCGAATCAAAAGCAATAAATATACTGGTTGCCATTCTGGTTATCTCCCAAAGTGAAGGGGCAAGAATAGACTCATCAAAATCATTCAAATCAAAATATACCTGCCTGTTATCACTTTTGTAAGTTCCAAAATTCTCGAGATGAAGATCGCCGCAAATCCATGAAGCCGGAGAATCCGGAAGTGGTTTATCTTTTCCCAGATCCTCATAATAAATATGGTTCGTTCCCCTGAAAAAACGAAAAATGTTTTCCCTCATGAACTCATATTTATAATGGACCATTTCCGGAATTTTAGTACTGTTAAATGCTTTTATTCTTTCCGAGATCTGCTCCATGAGTTTTAGATGAGTTAACAAAGGATTCCTGAATTTAAATATATTCAGCTCGCAAATGATATTTTAATGATAAAATGAATATCCGTACTTTAACCTGGGTTGAAGCCCAATCATTAAAATTATTTTATGCAATCAGCTACAAAACAACAAACAGCCGGTATCTCCGAAAGATTTGCAAGCAGTGTGACAAAGGCAACTGGAAGTACCGGCGCGTTTATTATAGCTTTTATAATTGTAATAGTCTGGGCCATTTCGGGTCCATTCTTTCATTATTCAGAAAACTGGCAGCTGATTATTAATACAGGAACTACAATCATTACTTTTCTAATGGTATTTCTGATACAAAAAGCACAGAACAAGGATTCTCTCGCCATTCAATTGAAATTAAATGAACTCGTAGCCGCCCATGAATTTGCGAGTAACAGGCTGGTGAATGTAGAGAATTTGTCCGAAGATGAATTGAAAGTAATTCAGAAATATTATTCCCGTTTAAGCAATCTGACTCAAAATGAAGAAAGCCTTCAGCAATCACATTCCATCGACGAGGCTGGCGTTTCAAGTGAAATCAAGAAGGAACGGGAAGAAGATATTACCGACCACCTGTTGAAAAAAGAAAATGATAAATCAGGCCTCTCTTCGGATAAATTTTAGCAGGACAGCAACGATGGCTATAACCAGTAACAGGTGTATAATTCCGCCGGCTGCAAAGCCAAAGAACCCGATAGCCCAAATGATAACAAGTACCAAGGCGATTACGTAAAGTAGATTTCCCATAACATGGTTTTTTTAAGTTGATTAATTATATAACATATTATAAAATCGTGCCACGACAATTATCTGCATTATGCGGCCGTCTGTGGTACCTTCTTCTTTCCAAAAATGATGATATGTTTTAAATGAGTTATGTTTTTGAGTATGGACGATAAGGTTAATCCATACAATACGAACCCTATAAATATGATATAACCAGGTTGAATAGAAGTATTATTGGTAGTGATACTGGTAATCGTTCCATTATCCAAATTCAAATCTGAAAGCGTACTGTTTACTATTCCATTAAATCCGATATAGGTCATCAGGATAGCAATAACGAAAACATCGGCCATACTCCATTTACCGGAATCAAAAGCGAAAAAATGAATGACTTTGTTCTTCGCCCACTTACGTTTATTCAGCATGTAAATACCAGTCGACAATAATTTAGTTATAGGAAATATGATGCTAAATACAAGGATAAGCACACCTACAATCATGGAGTCAATTTTGCCGGTCTTAATAAGAATCCGCACTACGTCAACGATACTTTTACTTTGAAAGAAAAGGACCTGATTTTTAAATTGAACATCCTGACCCAGCAAATGAAAATCCATCGATGATATACGCGCATCAATCTGAATCATTGTACAGTTTAATCCTACAACAAGGAGAATAACAGCCGAAAAAATAGACATAACATACAGAGGGGTATGTACTTCCTCTTTATGTCTGACGAGCCACCACAGAATTAAAATCAGGATAACGCCAGCGAGCATGCCGAGGGCCCAGGTATATGTTTGTTTTCGGATCAGGGAAAGATCAGCATTCGTCTGGTTTTCAAAACCATCTTTGTTGACCGTATTATATTTTTTGAATATCGAATCCATGATAACGGTTTCTGCATCCTTGGAACTGTCGTAGGTCTGACTTCCCAAAGAATCCAGTTCTGTTTGGGCTATTCTTTTCAACCTGTTGTAACTGGATGGCTTATTGACTTCATCTATGATTTTTTGAGCATAGCCAGGAACCTCTTCGTGCAATTTTTTTTCATTGACGAGTGTATTGAATGCAAGTTTTTTAATTTTACCTCCAACAGATTTTTGAGGTTTATTAATGGAAGCTGAAGCCTTATCAATGACTCCATTCAGGATTACTTCTATTTCCTTTTTCAGGTCGCTGTTTTGCTGAGGAGTTAATTTGAATTTTTGAATCTGACCTTTTGCTGCGGCCACTAAATTGTCCCTCCATTCATCCACAGAAAGAAGGCCAAAGGACACACTGTTGACTATCATATAGTCCTTCTTAATGTGCTCCTGCCTGTTGGATAAGATATAAACCTGGAGTCCACAATACCCCATTCCAAAAAGTATGATGGATACACCCAGGACCAATAGAATTCTAATACCGGATAATCCGAATCCTGCCTTTGATTTAGTTTCTTTATTCACTTTAATGTATTGATCTGCTTATAGATTGAATTGGCTCCGGATGAAATATCAATAACCCGTTTAAAATATCTTAACCGAACTTAAATATTTGAATTATCATGCCACGGAATCAGGATTGTTTAGAGGGCATTTTAGACCAATCCACCATACTTTGGATAAACACCGGCGGAGACAATAGGAATTAACTACTTAAGGTGTGGAGTAAATTTCCCAGGTGAGATGAATAATTAATTCGATCCTTTGCCAGCTTTTCTTAATAATTCAGGATATTTATTTACTGAATCAAGCATCACCATGAAAAAAATATTTTTTGCCTTATTACTTATATCGGGATATGCAAAGGCCCAACAAAAAGAAATCAGGTTGTACGACGGGCCGGCACCTGGTTCTGAAAACTGGAACTGGACTGAAAAACAAAATGATAAAAACATGATGCACCTGATGACGGTGTATAATGTGGTAAATCCAACGTTAACAGTATTTCCTGCGGATCCTTCAATGGCAAACGGTACGGCTGTGATCATTTGTCCGGGTGGAGCATTTCATTTTCTCACCATCGACAACGAAGGCACCCTCGTGGCAAAATGGTTAAACAAACGAGGAGTTACTGCATTTGTACTCAAATACAGGGTTGCCCATTCCGATAATGATGATCCATTGGGAGATATGATGGCTGGATTATCGCCGGGAAAAAGAAAAGATTCATATGAAGCTGAAATGGAAGGCGATATTCCTCTGGCCATAGCAGATGGTAAAGCTGCAATCGCATATGTAAGAAAGCATGCTTCTGAGTTTGGAATTTCTCCTGATCATATTGGCATCATTGGGTTCTCAGCAGGAGGAACGGTTACTGCTTCGTCAGCCTATAATTATAACAGTGATAACAAACCGAATTTTGTAGCGCCCATCTACGCATATATGCCCGCTTCGCTTCAAAGCGATATTTTACCGGATGCACCTCCGATGTTTCTCGCGGCTGCGAGCGACGATCAGCTGGGGCTTGCAGCAAACAGCGCCGATCTTTACAGCAAATGGCTGGCTTCCAAACATTCGGTTGAATTGCATCTTTATGCCAAAGGAGGGCACGGTTTTGGGATGAAAATCCAGCACCTTCCCGTCGACGGCTGGATCGACCGATATGGCGATTGGCTGGTTTTCATCGGCATGGTTAAGCCAAAATCCCCATAAGCATTTTTTCGCTGTTGCTTAAGCCAAATACCGTATATAATGGCTGCTGATCAAATAAATAAGCCAGAAATAAGCCACAGATAAGCCAGTATTAAGCCATAGATAAGCCATATCTTATAAGGACTGGCTTATCTATGGCTTATATTTGCTTTTGTCCAATCTTAATAGTATTTTAGATCAGATATCAACCTTCATTCAAGCTTATTCTTATGGGTACTCTTAATAATGACCTGAGTTTTACCGGATCTGTCGGAAATCTTTCTGCCTATACTATGCGCGGGCACGACAAAGTTATTTTGCGCACAAAGGGAGGCGCAACGAAAAGGCAGATTCAGACGCTGGATATTTTTGAATCCACCCGCAACCTGAACAATGAATGGAAGGTTGTCGTCAAGGCCGCAGGTCTAATTCGCAGAGGGCTAAATGGCCTGAAGCCTTTAGCGGATTATAATATATCGGGTCCTCTTAACGCCCTGGTGAAAAAAATACAGGTTTTGGATTCTGTTAATCCAAAGGGAAAACGATCCATTCTTTTTTCCCGGCATCCTGATTTCATCAGCAGTTTCAATTATAACAAACAGAATACGTTTGATTCGCTGATTCGTCAGCCTCTTTCAATAAATATCGATAAATCTACCGGGGCTGCTGATATCGAAATACCTCTTTTACAACCCTTAGTTAATTTCTTCCCTCATCCCCGCTATGCTTATTTTCGCATCGTTCTGTCCATAACTTCCATCAGTGATTATATCTGCAGCGAAACAAGCAACCATTATTGGTCGACGGGTGTTGTTCCAACTTATAAACCCATTTTATCAGAATGGGCGCCTTCGAATATTCCGCAGCCATCTACCAGTTTTCACTACACTCCGGCTAATACATTCCTTCCCGGTCCGGGTATGATCCTTATTCTGGGCGCCGGGATTCAATACGGCATGCCAGGAGCCGATGGCTCCATACAGCCCGTTCCTTATGTCGGGGCGGCAAGAATATTAAAGTGTGTTTGAGAACTGGAAATATTTAATACCGGTAATTAGAATTTGTAACCCAGATTGATCATATAATTTCTGGGAGCCCCAGGCCATTTGTTTACATTATTATAAGCGCCCATCCAGTAAACTTCATTGGTAATATTATTTACATATAGCGCAAGGTTCATTTTTTTATATCCATAATTTATACCACCGTTCAATAAAAAATACGAGGGCAGTGTAATCGTTGGATCGAGTGTACTTCGCGCACCAACATAATTATGCCCTATAGATATTCCGAATCCTTTGATCTTACCCTTATTGAATGAATATTTTATCCAGCTTGCACTTGAATTGCGAGGTGCATTTTCAACCGGGGATCCCTCCTGCGATTTAAAAGTGCTCTCTGTAACAATCGCATCATCGTATGCATAGGAAAGTAATACACTCAGGTTTGGCAGAATATTTCCTGTAGCCTCAGCTTCAATACCTCTGGATCTGTTTTGACCCTGTTGAATAAAAAGATTTGGGTTTGAAATATTGTTGGCATTGACTGCCACGTTTTCTACAGTCAGTTGATAAATGGTAAGAGAAGCAGACAATTTATTCTGAAAGAAATTCCCTTTTATTCCGGCTTCATATAACTGACTGATCAGCGGTTTAAATGGCTGGTCAAATTCCTGTGCCTGGCTTGACGCTTCAAAAGGATCGAATCCTTTATTATAAGTTGCATACACATTTAAATTCGGAGCAAGGGCATATACGATACCTATCCTGGGAAGAAATACATTTTCAGTAAATGATCCGGTACTGTCATCATCGTCACCTCCCTGATAAATTTCTTCTCTCAGGCTAACAAGTATTTTCCATCGGTTGAATCTGAGTTCATCCTGTATATAAATACCCTGCGTGCTATAGACATCTGCATTCACATCCGATGCATCACTATTAAAATCAGATACCTGATAATTGTTGACAGGTCTTTGAAAATACTGAGGATTCAATAAACTAAAGGTTCCAACTATGCCACTACCCTGACCAAATTGATTAGGAAGCTCCCAATATTGCTGGTTTAGATTTACTGAACTATTTATATAATCATAACCCAATAGAAGTTTATGACTAATCTTACCCGTATTTGCCAGATAAGTAAAATAATTCGTCAGCGTATTGGTTGAGGTCCGGTAATTCCAGGTGGAATAATATAAATTGATTGAATCAGGAGTTATATAGCTATTCAGCCCATGTTCAGCCACATTTTGCTGTGTATTATAATTGAGATAACCCAAATTGAAACTTAGCCTTTTATTTATTTTATATGAAAAGCTGAGTATGGAAGCGATATCAGTTTCTTTCAGATAATCACCGGGCTGAGATACGGACAGATTGATCGGAGTTGCTTTTAAATTAGCATTGCTGTCAAGACCCGGTTGTCCCCTGTTTAAAACAGAGTTCGTATGCGAAAGAGAAAAGTCGAAATTAATCTGGATTTTATCATTGGGTATAAAACTCAATGATGGTGCAACCTGGTAGGACTTTCCATTTATTTCATTTACGAAGGAATTTGTCTGATCATAACCTGCATTCATCCGGTAGAGAAATGTTTTGCTTCCATTTAAAGCACCGGTTACATCACCCTGAGCTCTCCAATGATTCCAGCTGCCCTGGAAGATATTTAATTCTCCCTCTGTATGATCCAAAGGTTTTTTCGTTACCAGGTTGATGGTTCCCCCGGGATCACAGTTTCCATATAGCGTTGCCGTCGGTCCTTTTATCACTTCAACCCTTTCTATATTGACGAGCATACTGCTGGTGTACGTTGTATTGTAACCACGCAGACCATTAATATCTCTTGCATTTTCAGCCTTGAATCCCCTGATGGTATATTCGTCAAATCCCGAATATTGATTAACTCCGGCCACATCTCCAACTGCATCTTTGAGTGTAAACTCCATCTTGTCGTGTATCAGTTCCTTAGTGATCGCTGAAATAGATTGAGGAATATCTTTGGCTGCTGTTTCAGTTTTATCACCAAAAAAAGAATAATCGCTTTTGTAAGATTGCGACAATCTGCCACGGATTTCAACCGTCTGAAGTTGGGCGATATTATAGGTTAACCGGATCGTACCGATATTCAGTGTTTCATTTTTATTTATACTTACTGCCAGTTTGTGAAGATTTGTTCCTACAAAGGAAACTATCAAACTATCCGAAAGTGCGGGTAAATGCTGCAGCGTAAAAGTTCCTTTTGCATCCGTTATTGAAACTTTTCCCTGCTTTTGTAAAGTAATGGTTGCTCCTGATACGGGTTCCCCGTCGACAGACAAGATTGTACCATAAATTGAACCACCGGATTTTTGGGAAAAGATTGAGAGTGGGATGATGAATACAATAAATATAAGAAACAGGGTTCTTGCTTTCATGGTAGGTTCGAGGTCAATTTTCACTAATTCGGTCCTCGATAAAAATACAGTTTTTGCCTGTAATTCTGAAATGGGGTCATTTCATCCTGACAGGGTCCCTGACCTGTAAAAGCCTTTCCTCAAAATGAACAGATTCCGGAAGATCAATAGAATACGGTACGAATGCATTCATAAGATCGGCGGTATGCTTTTCCCTGCGCTGGGTTTTTAAATTGAAATGTACAAATGTTGACCATAAAAACGCTTTCAATATCGTTTTATCCAAATTCCACATACTCATTTCGACTGTGATTTGCTGATCGTCTATCCTGATCAGTGTAGTTTGAATGATAACGGTTTCCATCAGTAAGGCAGGCCTGAGATAGGCAATCTCATTTTTACTCACCACCCAGCTTATTCCCTTATCGCGTGCGAGTTCGTAGATATTGAAATGGTGGAATTTCACCAGGTGATCTTCTCTTGCATTAATAAAATAATCCAGGTATCGGGAATTATTTAAATGATTAAAAGGATCGCAATCCGGAAATCGGATCAGGTATTTGCTTTCCCATGTTTTTTGAAGTTCTTCCATATTGAATCTTCTAAATTACTTCAATAATTAATAGTAAAATAACTAAATCCGCCGGTGCGTCTTCCCCCTTTTTCATGATTTCCATCTGACATGTGCAACCAAGTAATAGCTGATCCGTATACCTATATATAAACTTTTAAAGAATTAATTATGAAAAAAACATTGTTTATTCTTTTCATATCTGTATTGGCTGCATGCGGTACAGTGAAACTCGCCGCACCTCAACAATCAGATATAGACAGAGTCTCCACCAAATATCCAGGATATACGCTTGCCGAATTAAACGATGGTAAAGCCCTGTTTCAGCAAACTTGCGACAGATGCCATAAGCTAAAGAATCCTACTTCAAGAGATGAAACGAAGTGGGATGCGATAGTTCCAAAAATGATTAAGAAATTGAACAATAAAGAAGGAAAGACAGTAATTGATGAAAAACAACAGGAATCCATACTAAAATATCTCGTCACTATGAGTTCGGCTCCGAAATAATCAAAGCAGGGATCTCCATTTATTTTTGGTTTGTATCAATTGTTATTAAATTCGTATCCCAATCCAAAATAAAATGGACACAAACAGACTTTCTTCCACGCTTGTCAAAGAATTAAATGCACAGATGACCAATGAAGCGCATAATGCCCAGATATACCTGGCCTATGCGGCCTGGGCGAGTGAAAAGGGTTATGACGGCATCGCCAATTTCTTATTCCGCCATGAGAATGAGGAAAGAAATCATATGATGAAGATCCTGGAGTACATTTTAAAACGGGGCGCTAAAGTTGTTGTATCTCCTATTCCGGGCCCCGGCCCTGATCCCAAGAGTGTAAATGACTGTTTTGAGAAAGTATTCAAATCAGAAGTTGAAAACACCAAGAATATTTACAAGATTGTTGAAATGAGCATGAAGGAAAAAGACTGGGCTACCTGGAATTTTATGCAGTGGTTTGTTAAAGAGCAAACTGAAGAAGAAACACTTGCCATCGACCTCATGGATAAAATTAAAATCGCCGGAGGCGAAAAAGCTACTGATAGCGCCCTGTATGCTTTTAACCGCGATCTTGAAAAAACGCCGGATGAAGCCGTACTGGCTCAGGATGTCACGGTCGAAAAACCCTGACTTTTTATTATATATATTGATCCCGTTTCCTTTCAATCCCATGAATCTTCTACGCGGGCGTGAACATTCGTCCATGCCTGTTCCCCATTTTCTTATATAATCGCAACCAATTTTACATTAATCCGTATATATAAGGGCTTTTGCAAAAACTTCCTGTCAGGATTTGGAAAATATAACGCATACCATTCAAGGTTGTATTCGAAAAGAATATAAGTCCCAGAAAATACTCTATGAAAAATACATGGGGTTTTCCCTGAAAATCGTGTTCAGGTATATATCCCGTTATGAAAAGGCAATGGATGTGGTTAATGACGGGTTTGTGAAACTTTTCAATCATTTCCCGAAATTTCATATCGGAGAAGAAGACGATAATGAAAAGATGCTGTTTGCACTACTGAAAAAAATAATGATCAATGCCGCCATCGATGAATTGAGAAAGGGTCAGATGCTTCAGGAATTTGGAGGCATACCTGATTATATCTGGGAACTTACAGACAGCAATAATGATGCGGATCAGAAGCTACTGTACAAGGAATTGTTCATTATGATTTTAGAACTTCCGCCTTCTTACAGAGTCGTTTTTAACTTATATGCAATTGACGGGTATTCTCATGACGAGATTTCAAAAATGCTGAATATACCGGTCGGTACATGCAAATCCAATCTTTCGCGGGCGCGGGCGGTTCTACAGAAGAATATTAAAAAACTCGAAGCAGGAAAATTATGCAGAATATAGAAAACGATATGGACGGGTTATTTCGCAGGGCTGTCGATCAG